>JBCCIX010000011.1:0-24123 GCA_039028075.1 Bacteroidota bacterium
GAGTAAAACGTACCGATATTTAAATAGGTCAATACTAGGTAATAACGTCTGAGAAGCGCCTTAGTCGAATTTTTGTTGCTATTAGCAGCCATCTTTAAAACCTTTAGGGCAATGATTTCCGATCTACATAGTAAGAGTACAGTTCGCTTGAAAGGCAGGATACTGCTACTCGCTATTATAGCGCTTTCCACTTTTTCAATACTAACGTATATCACATCCGGTACATACACTGATCTACTAGATGCTATAGAAGTACTTTCTACACCCAACAAAAATCTCGAGTTATCTAAGAAACTGCTAAACGATCTATCTCTTGCAGAAAATAGCTTAAGAACTTATGGTCTTACCAAAAAGAAGATAGACTATCAGCGATTTAACGAAACGGTCAATAACATACAATTAGACATAGACACGCTACTCAACGCTGCCGATAGTTATTCACCTAAGCTGGATTCCATAGGAAAACTGCTAACCATTCAAGTGGCTCATCTACGTAATTTTGCCAATTCACCACCGAGTAACTTCATAGAATATTCGCGAAGTACTATTTCTGAGCTGGAAAGGAATCCCGCCGACAGTCTGATCGCCTCGTACTACACTGAAATTAGATCTACTACTAAGTCTTTTAAAGATAGTGTGGTTTTAGTGCCGAAGAGACCTTTCGACGAGGAAGCAAAAGGATTCTTCAAGAAATTAAAAGTTTTGCTGAGTAAAAATAAACCTGACCAAGTAGATACTTTGAGCAGTATTTCAACAAACTTTTTCGTGTTTAATGATACCACTACTTTTATACGTAACGATAGTTTAGTCTTAAGTATGGTAAAGGAAGTACTAATGGATATTAAGCAACAACAGCTTAAGGCATTTAACCGTCAAAAAGAAACAGAACTTGCCTTCATAGAGCAGAATACGGCAGTTATTGATAATATTCGGGCCATTATTAATCGTTCGGAATATGATGAAAAAATAAAAACGAAATCAAGTAAGGCAAACGCAAAAGATCTGGCGCAAGTAAGCCTGAACATCATCAAAGGTATTATCATATGCCTTGCCATTATCATTATTATCATCGTGATCTTGATTTTTGCTGACCTATCAAAAAGTAAATTTTATCAAAAGCGACTCGAACTAGCTAAAAACAAGGCCGAACGCCTTACTAAAATTAAGCAGCAGTTTCTCTCTAACATGAGCCATGAAATCAGGACTCCCTTAACGGCTATTATTGGCTACGCCAATTTATTTGGTGATCATAGAAATATCACAGACCGAAACATTGAAATTATAAAAAGTGCTTCTAACCATCTTTTGTCCTTGGTAAATGATATTCTGGATATATCAAAAATGGAATCTGCTGGGTTAACGTTACGCAAAGCGAGCTTTGATTTGAATAAATTATTAAAACAGAGTTGCGACACTTTTCAGTTTATGGCCAATGAAAAAGCAGTCGAGATCATCTATCAACCTGAAGGAAATACTGAATTATTTGTCCAAGGTGATGACGTAAGACTTAGGCAAGTCATTTACAATTTGCTGGACAATGCGATAAAATTCACCTGGGAGGGTGAGGTAAAATTAATCTTCAAAACCATTGAAGTTGGATCAAAAATAGAGTGCTACATAGATATTGCCGATACAGGAGTAGGTATACCTGAGGAAGAATTACAATATATTTTTTCAGATTTCTATCAATCGGATCGCGGTCATTCGAAAGTTTATAAGGGAACAGGTTTGGGACTAGCTATTTGCAAAAAACTGGTAGCGCTACATGGAGGAGATATTCAAGTAAAAAGTATCGTTGGCTTGGGCTCTACCTTTAGTCTTTTTCTTCCTTTAGAAAAAGGGGAGAAACTTTTAACTAGCCTCCCCAAAAATTCAGTGCCTCGTGAGGATTTGAATGGCATGAATGTGCTCGTAGTAGATGACGATGCATTCAATCTTGAACTTTTACAAAAAATATTTAGCCATGAAAAGATAAAGGTAGACCTAGTGTCAACAGGAAAAAAGGCCTTGCAAAAACTAAAAACCCAAAGCTATGACGCTTTAATTACTGACATACATATGCCTGGAACAGATGGAGTCGCTATTGTAAAACAAATAGAAGGGTTACATCCGCAGATGAAAAGGATAGCACTAACAGCTGATGTTACGCAAGATTTTGAAAAGTATGGTTTCTCAGTTACGGTTACCAAGCCTATAAACCCCGCCAAGCTATTTGCAGCTCTACTCCGTACGAATGGTCAAACAAGAGATCGTGAGGTATCCGCACTAAATACCTATCCTGAAGGGCTTTACGATTTGAGCGATATACAGACTTTTGCGCATCATGATCCAAAGTCGATTAAAGCTATGCTAGACGCATTTATAGAAACTATAGATAGCGACGTGACACTTATCAGACAGCACCTAAACGATAATAATTGGATGGCCCTTTCAGAACGGGCGCATAAAATGATTGCTCCTTGTGCACAATTAAAATCGGAACGACTTGTAAAGTTGCTTACACAATTGGAGACTCGCGAATGGAAAAGTATTCAAGAACTCGAGATTATTACAGAAAATATAATAAGCCTAGTGACTACACTTACAGAATTACTAAAAAAAGAAATTCAAACCACCGTGAAAGAAGATGCGGTTAAGGTGATGAAATAAATGAGGTTTTCTGACTCTGATTTTTATGAGGTCTAATTTTGCCTCACCAAAATTTCAGTCTCACTGAATGTGGAAGGGATTTGCCTCAAACACCTTATTTGAATTTGTGTCGATAGTGTCTGAACCTAATGCAAATTCTTAGGCTGAGCTTTTAGAAGTTGCATTTAAACAGTCTCAGCACTAAACAACTATGTCGAGTTGAGCGATTTTAGTGTACAGTGTTTTTCTGTCAATACCTAGCATCCGTGCTGCTTTGGATTTATTGTACCTGGTCTTCTCCAACGCCCTCACAATCATTTCGCGTTCTATCTCTAAAGTAGCTGATCTTAGACCACCCGTTTTCCTATGCTTATTATAATTTTTATTAAGCAGTACTTCCCCTGGTAGGTCTTTTTGTTGGATCGTATCACTTTGGCATAATAACACAGATCGCCTCACAACATTCCTCAATTCCCGAAAGTTACCAGGCCATGCGTATTTAGTTAAGGCTTTTAATGCATCCCTGCTAAACCCTGAAATAGTTTTATTTAAGGAACTATTCGCTGCAGCTAGAAAATGATCAACGAAAATTGGAATATCCTCACACCTGTCCCTGAGAGCGGGCAGCATAAAAGAAAATTCATTAAGTCTAAAATAGAGATCTTCACGAAATTCGCCTTCCTCCACCATACTTTCCAGGCTCTCATTAGTAGCTGCAATTAGCCGGACATCCACTTCGACTACTTGATTGCTCCCGATAGGTCTAATGGATTTTTCCTGCATAGCCCTCAATAAAAGTACTTGATGATTATAACTTAAATTACCAACCTCATCAAGAAATAAGGTGCCCCCATTAGCTACCTCGAAATGCCCAAGCTTTCGCTCGTGTGCACCGGTAAAAGCACCTTTAACATGTCCGAAAAGCTCACTGCCAGAGAGTTCCTGAGGCAGCGCCCCACAGTCTACAGCTACAAAAGGTTTACTTTTTCTAACGCTATGATCATGGATGGCTTTAGCTACGTATTCCTTTCCCGTTCCACTTTCGCCTTCAATAATTACGGAAATATCGGTAGGTGCCACGAGATTAACGTGATTTTGAAGCTCACGTGCCGCTTCACTTTCGCCTGATATATATTCTGATTGTTTTTCTGCTGTGTTTTGTCGCTTGGTAAACACAGCTTCAACCATAGCGACTAGCTCATCCGGTTTAATGGGTTTTGTAACATAATCAATTGCCCCAAGCTTAATTGATTCCACTGCCGACTTAATATCAGCATATCCCGTCATAATAATAACAGCTAAGCCAGCGTCTAGCTCCTTTACTTTAACCAAAAAATCCAAGCCATACGTATCGGGAAGGCGGAGATCGGAAATGATTAGATCAAATCGATTTTTACGTATGGCGTCTAAACCACTACCCGCATTTATCACCAACTGAACAGTGTAACCTTGCTTTTCTAAGAAGGTTTTAAGCATTAATCCAAAGCTATTGTCATCTTCGATGATCAGTATGCGTTTCAAAACGGCTAAAATCAAGTCTAAGTCAAAGTTAAAACTTCGGTGTTCTGCCCTTTAATCGAATCAGATAGAATAACAAAAAAGAGGTATGGATTGTGTCCATACCCCCTTTTACTCATGATTTTGAACGTTATCAGATCCTAGAATCCTTAGTTGGTGCGAACCGTAATATTAATAGCTAGAACTGTACACATCTCTCGTAGTTGCCCTAACTAGCATCTACAATAACCTTCGTTTCAAAGTATCTTTTTAGATATTCGGTTGCTACAACAAGGGTTACGGTAAAAAGCTAAATTAATATTACAGCCCGGCTTAGTTTCCTTCTTCTTCTTTAAGGAGCTTACCGTCAGCATCATAAACCAGTATTACCATTTTACCGTCATTGTTTTTTACTTGAATCTCATAAGTATCTGCTCCTGTACTCTCATCAACACTTTTATATACCTTATCCAGTGCCCAGCTTGCATAATCACTTTCACCGACCGAATTTCTCACCGCTGCGGGAAGTTCTTCAGCCTTAATCTCAGTTTTAGTATCCTGATCAATCAGCGCTTCATTTGCTAGCGTAGCAGTAAGAATACCCAAAGCCATAAACATTGTGAACAAAACTTTTTTCATAATATGTTTCATTTTTAATTAGTAATGTCTCACATGTGTATAAACATAGTGCCAACCGTCTCAACAATGTATAACTGATTGATAAACAATTGGTTATTGTAAAATCACTGACTTAAGGGTGTAGAAAAAATCAACACATTGTGATTTATTTAACCTATCTGCCTGAGGATAGGGCCGTGGAAATTACTGATATTGCAGAAGCGCGAAAGTAAAAGTTAGGAAGGATTGGGCGGGTAAATGCGGATTACAAAACCCTGGCATCTATACCAGCATCGCAGATTGCCTCTTTCAAAGGCTTAAGCTCATTCAGCTCTCCCTTCTTGACGGAGCATTTACCTTTATAGTGAATGATCAATGCGCACTGCTCAGCCTGTTCAGCTGTGTGTTTACAGACTTTCATTAGCGTATTGATTACATGATCGAAGGTATTGATATCATCATTAAAAACCGTCAGGTCTTTGACATCAGTTACGTCAACATCATCCAGCAATTCAACTAGCTCTTCTTCCTGATATCCCAATGAAGTACGTATCATCTCAATCATTCATCAAAAGTAAAAAAAAAATACAAACTTAGCGGTCATGAGCGCATCCTTAGTTGTGGCAATCATAGCCGGGTATTTTGTCCTTCTAATTTTAGTTTCATTTTTAACTTCGAGAAAGACCGATTCGAATACTTTCTTTATCGGCAACCGACAGTCACCGTGGTATCTAGTGGCTTTTGGCATGATTGGGGCCTCACTTTCCGGAGTAACCTTCATTTCAGTACCAGGGTGGGTGGCTGACACACAGTTTACCTATATGCAAATGGTATTTGGGTATCTTTTAGGATACCTGGTAATAGGCACTATTCTTCTGCCTCTGTATTACAGGCTCAAGTTAATATCCATCTATGGCTATCTAGAAGACCGCTTCGGTTTTTGGTCCTACAAAACGGGTTCATTTTACTTCCTTATTTCCAGGGTGGTACAGGCCGCATTTCGACTGTTTTTGGTTGCCGGCGTTTTGCAATTAGCAATCTTCAATGCTTGGGGCTTACCGTTCAGTGTAACCGTTATCATTACAATTAGCTTAATATGGCTTTATACCTTCCGGGGTGGTATAAAAACTATAGTATGGACAGATACCCTGCAAACTCTGCTCATGTTAGTTTCCATAAGTATTGTGATCTATCTTGTGAGTAAGGACCTCGACTTATCATTTGGAGGTTTAGTAAGCACAGTCAATAGTAGCGAATACGCAAGCATTTTTGTATGGGAATGGCCGCCAGCCAATAACTTTTTTAAACAGTTTTTTTCAGGGGCTTTTATAGCTATCGTTATGACGGGGCTGGACCAAGATATGATGCAAAAAAACCTTACCTGCAAAAGCCTGGGTGATGCTCAAAAAAATATGTTCTGGTTTTCGATCGTACTGGTATTCGTAAATCTTCTGTTTCTTTCGATGGGATCACTCTTGTACATCTATGCACAAAAAAATGGGATAGCACTCCCGGCAAAAACAGATGATCTGTTTCCCATGTTGGCATTAAATCATTTTCCCACCATTGCAGGAATCGTCTTTCTATTAGGAATAACTGCTGCTGCATACAGTAGTGCAGATTCAGCCTTAACCGCCTTAACAACATCCTTCTGTGTAGACTTTCTAAATTTTCAACGTGAAGAGACCATTGCCATGCAAAGTAAGCAAAGAAAGGTACGACTGCTGGTACATTTAGGTTTTTCTGTGCTCCTTTTCGCGGTCATCATGGTTTTTCAGGCTATTAATGATCAAGCGGTTATCAGCTCACTCTTTAAAGCCGCCGGATATACTTATGGGCCGCTGCTTGGACTTTTTGCCTTTGGACTATTTACCCAACAAGAGATAAAAGACAAATGGGTTACCCCTGTCTGTTTAATTTCTCCTATACTCTCTTATCTGCTAAGTTATAATAGCGAAGCGCTATTGGGAGGTTATAAGTTTGGCTTCGAAATATTGATTGTCAATGGGCTACTAACTTTTATTGGATTGACGTTTATAATAAAAAGAAAGGCCGCCCCAACTATTCAGGACGGCCAAGCTGTACACTAAAACCAACTAAAACAAACTAACACAGCACAATTTTTACTTAGCTAACTAAACTTCTAAAACCTGATTGCTAGGCGTACAAGTCCAATGCCAAAAGCTGATAGTGCCGCAAATGCCTGCAAAAAGGCTCTTTCATTTCACATCCTTCTCGATTTGGGAATTCAACTCTCAGATCGGTACCCAAAGAGAGATAGGTACGTTGTTTGACCTAATAATCAACTGGCAACTTCAAAACTCCTAGCTGGTGCCTTTTAAGTGAGCCTTTAACCTAATGGCCTGGTAAGTAGGACCGTTGAAATGTCCGGTAATTACAAAGAGGATATGCCTTTATAAATAACGAAAGTCGATTTACTAAGAATTTTGTGATGTGCCTGCAATAAATAGACGTATAGCCTGGGCTCTGAATTTGATTCTTATACTGATACTTTGCAGTCCTGTGTAGAATCCTTCGTATTTTTAACAAAACAGGGCTTAAGGTATAACTTTGGCAAATGCAGACTAACCTCAATAAATGATGTAGTATGAAAAATTTTAAGCTGGTTATTCTGCTTTTCATTCTAGCTGCTTGCTCACCTAAACCTCTTCAAGATCAGGAACTTCTGGCCCAACGAATTTCTAGAGTTGAAAACGGGCTTGTACCTAATCTTCAAATACAGGGTGATAGTGTTCCTAACTACAATATTGAAGAGAGAATGAAGGAGCTTGGCATTCCGGGAGTAAGTATTGCAGTGGTTTACGAGGGTAGTATTGAGTGGGCTAAAGGATACGGGATGGCCGATAGTTCAGAAAGTCGACCGGTGACCACTGAGACTATGTTTTTAGCGGGTTCAATAAGTAAACCTGTTGCTGCTACTAGAACTCATCAACTTGCAGAAAAAGGTACGATAAACTTAGATTCAAATGTTAATAAGTACCTATTAAGCTGGAAACTGCCTGAAAATGAATTTACGAAAAAAGAAAAAGTTACCCCCCGTAGGATATTGAACCATACCGCCGGACTCACCGTTTGGGGATTCCCAGGGTATGATAAAGGAGACACTGTACCTAGCGTCACTGACGTTTTGGATGGTGCAGGGAATACGGATTCCGTTCGTGTATATAAGGAGCCCGGCGAAAGTTGGATGTACTCAGGGGGTGGCTACACGATAATGCAACTTATGATTGCAGACCTTGAAGACCAGCCATTCCCTGAAGTCATGCAGTCGAATGTACTAGATCCTTTAGGTATGACTACAAGTACTTACAAGAACCCGCTTCCGCAGCAGTACCATGCTATCGCTGCCACCGGATATCGGGAAAACGGTGACGAAGTAGAGGGCAAGTGGCCCATATACCCAGAAATGGCCGCAGCGGGACTCTGGACAACTCCATCACAACTCATACTTTGGGCCAAAGAAATTCAACACATACAACAGTTACAGAAAGACGGAATTCTGACCGTAAGTACGGTGAATGAAATGCTTACCGAAGGTCTGAACAACTATGGCCTTGGGCCTAGTGTCGATGAACACACCTTCGGACATGGAGGCGCTGATGAAGGATTTCGAGCGCGGCTTACCGCTTGGCAGGAATTTCCTGTAGCCGTGGTAATAATGGTTAACTCAGATAACGGCAGTATCATCCAGGAAATAATGTTAAGCATCGCTAAAGAATATGACCTACCTGGCATAGATCATCAAAACAGGGTCGTTCGAGAGCAGTCGGCGGAGGAGTTGCAAAGATTCGTCGGAAAATACAGCTTTCCTGAGTTTGGTAGTGCCCAGCTCGTACTGAAGAAAAACGGCTTGGAGTTATCTGGTCAGTTTCTAGATGAACCTATTTTTATTCTTCCGGCATCTGACAGTACATTTTTTGATACTAATGAAGGTGAATATTTCAACTTTACCTTTAAAGATGGAAAGGTACAAAAGTTTAATGTTCAACGATTTGAGGCAACCAGGATAGAATAGCAGCATGAAACTACTTATTATGCCAAAGTCAACTATTCATAAACATTTAATTTTCATATGAGAACTATACTCAACCGAATGGCTTATATCGCGGTATTTTCTTTCAGCTGGCAATTCGTAGTAGCTCAGAATTTTGAAGCGAAAACAGGTGGAAACTGCTTTACATTGGAAATACCAGATTATCTCACAAAAACGTATCAATTGAACGATGTCGCCTCTCTTCAGTATATGAACGCCTCAAAAGAAGCCTATGTAATCGTTATTGAAGATTCTAAAGATGAGTTAAATGAATTAGGTACAAAGTTTATTGATTCCGAAGATTTTCTAAAGAACTTCATTAAAGATTACCAGATCGAGAGTAGCAATAGAAAAGTAAGTAAGATCAAAAATTTCAAAGCTAATGATCATGGCCATAGTCAGGTTGAAATGTCGTGGGATTCGGATGGTACCAGCCTCTACATGCTAATAACCGCAGTAGAAACACCAGATCACTTTTATAAAATTCTATGTTGGACGCTCGTGGAGTTCAAGGCTCAATTCAAGAAAGATTATCAAAGAATCGCTCAGTCTCTTCAAGAATAAATCAAAAAATTTAAAAATGCTGGGCATGAAAACTCTGTTTCTCCTTGCACTAGGTTTACCAATTATTGTTCAAGGGCAATATTTTAGTGGGGAGATAGTCTACAAAATGAAAATCATCTCCAAATCAGACCCGAATAATTTAGAAAAAATAAAGGAATCAAAACATGAAACAACCGCTTCTTACCTCATTACATCGAAACATTATAAGTCCACTTATTATAGAGACGGTAATTACAGTTATTCTTACACGTATGATGACGAGACTAAGCGGATTTACGATGACTATTCTGATAAACCTTACGTTACTTACAGAGATTCCAGGAAGTCAAATTTTGAATATCGTGAATCACAGATTTTCAAAGACAGTACAGCTAAAATTTTAGATTACGACTGCTATATGGTGATCTCGGAATCAGAATATGGTAGATCTAAAACATATTATTCAGAGAAAATCAGAGTAAATTATTCTGATTTTAAAGGGCACAAAGTAGGCAACTGGTACAATAAATTGAGGGAAGTTAACGGGGCAATTGCACTAAAAACAGTAACTGAATTCGAATCATATATTGAAATTCAAGAAGCCGTAACGATTGACAAAAGAAAAGTAAGATTAAAGGAATTTGAAATCCCAAAAAAACCAATCGCAGCGTCATTTACCGCGCTGGATAACCAAGCTGAAATGAGACCGCCATCACAACAACAAATCCAATGCTATCAACAAAAAACTAATGCTGTTTCGAAAAAAGGCGGTGAAAAGTATACGAGTTACGTTAGCTTTTTACTTCAAAAGAATGGTGTCATTAAATTTGTAGAACCTTATGGAGAGGGTCCTGGTGAATTCCACAAAGTAGCTATCGATATAGTCAAAAATTGTGATTTACAATTTAGTCCAGGAAAGATTGGAGGAAAATCAGTGGACTCTGAGATTATCTTCCCCGTTGAATTCCTAAAATAGCACGTAACCTTAAATCCCTGACAACATTCGAGTAACCCTTACCTGACTTCTTAAAACATTGAGGATACATAGTTATAACAATATGATAATCCTTGATTTTGATATTGATCGTTATTTTTTTACTTCTTTCATCTTAGTAAAAGAACACCCCATGAAATTAAGAATATTACCTGTATTGGCGCTTGTTACAATTTCGGCATGTCAAGCCCCACAAGGGAAATCGATAAACCCAATTCCCCATAGCTTAAAAGCCGGGCAAGGACAGCAGCAAGCCAAAGGTTTTGTTTTTAACGACACCAACCAAAATCGAATAATGGACACTTCCGAAAAAGGGATAGCCGGGGTAGTCGTGTCCAACGGAGTCGATCTGGTGCAGACTAATGCAAAAGGTGAATACGAATTACCGGTTTCGGAAGATGCCGCCATTTTCGTAATCAAACCCAAAGACTGGACCACTCCTTTGAATGAGGACCATCTTCCTCAATTTTACTATTTACATAAGCCCAACGGATATCCTAAAAATTTTAAATATAAGGGAACAGAGCCCACGGGTAAGCTACCGGATCAGGTTAATTTTCCTCTATATCCTGACATCAATGCAGATAAATTCAGAATGGTGATTTTTGGTGACCCGCAACCTTACAATCTTGAAGAAGTCGATTTTCTGTTTGAAGATGTGATCACCGAACTCATCGGTAGCGACGACCTGGAATTTGGAATGACCATGGGTGATATTGTTGGAGATGATTTAGATCTGTTCTCCCCTATTAATCAAGCCGTGTCAAAAATAGGTATCCCGTGGTATAATGTACTTGGCAATCACGATGTCAACTATATGGCACCGGATGATCTCCTATCTGATGAAACCTACGAGCGAATTTACGGCCCGTCGACATATGCTTTCGTGTATGGAGATGTCCATTTTATTGTGGTAGATGACGTAATTCATGAAAGCAAAGCCGGTTCACGCAGCTATGTAGGTGGACTTCGGTCCGATCAGATCAAATTTGTTTCTAACTACCTCAGCCTTGTACCTAAAGAAAATCTAGTGGTTTTGGCGATGCATATCCCCCTGGCACAGCATGGGGAATCGTTTAGAAAAAGTGATCAAAAACAGCTGTTCGATTTACTCAGGGAGTTCCCTAACACACTCTCTATTTCAGCACATACCCACGTCCATGAGCACCAATTTTTTCATCAGGATTCATCAGACTGGCAACAGGGTGAACCTCATCACCACTTTAATGTAGGCACCACTTCAGGCAGTTGGTGGAATGGTATGAGAAACGAAAATGATGTACCACATACTATGATGCGGGATGGCACCCCGAACGGATATGCATTCATTACGTTCAATGGGGTAGAATATATGATTGACTGGAAAGTGGCGGGAAAGCAGGCGAGCCATCAGATGAATATTCATGTGCCAAGAAGTATTGTTGCCAACTCATCTGATACGACCGTATTAACGGCAAATTTCTTTAACGGAAGCGAATATTCAAGGCTCGAATATCGGGTAGCAGGCCAAACGGACTGGATAGATATGATTAAAGTATATAAACCTGATCCTTATTACGCATTGCTTCACAAAAGATGGCAAAAATTCAAAAAAATTAACTTCCAGGAACAATGGAACGCGGATACAACGATAGATCTGCACACTTTTTCCGATTGGACTTTACCCGAGCCTGTACCAAGCTCGCATCTTTGGGAAGCTAATATTGGGACAAATTGGCCCCCGGGCAGGCATATTATTGAAGTAAAAGCTTATGATAGATACGGTAGAATATTTTTAGCCAAACATTCCATGCGAGTGGTTGCTAACTAGTATTGTTTTAGGAAGTAGATACTGAAGAAGATACAAGGACAAGGCAAGTCCTGGGAAAACAAACAGTATATCCTTTAACGGTGGAGTAAACTCGTAGAAATATCAGAGGGATATTATTACAAAAAAGGTTGCTTCATGGAAGCAACCTTTCAGCTTTAAGACAATAGACTCAATTATTAGCGCATGGATGGAGGCAAAATGACTTGATCTATCACGTGCACCACCCCATTTTTTGCATTTACATCAGCGGCAACGACTTTGGCGTTTTCAATTTTAACATCACTTCCGTTAATGGCCACTTTAATCTTTTCGCCCTGCACAGTTGCGGCTTGCTGACCATTGGACAAATCCGAAGACATTATTTTACCGGCCACCACATGATACTTGAGAATAGCCACCAATTTATCTTTATTTTCAGGTTTCAATAATGACTCCAGCGTACCCTCAGGCAAGGCCGCAAACGCGGCATCGGTCGGTGCAAATACGGTGAATGGTCCATCACTTTTTAGTACATCTACAAGCTCGCCAGCTTTTACAGCAGCAACTAAAGTTTTTAGATTCTCGTTACCTACAGCCAAATCTACAATGTCCTTAGACTGTGCTTGAACAGTTACAGAAGCCGTCATCATAAACGCAATCATACCTAAAGCGAATACTTTTACTTTTTGAGTTTTCATAATTAGCATGTTTTATTTGATTTAATGTAAGTACGACTCGAAGGACAGCTTTGGATTTCAAGAGGTCAACTTTTTTTCAAAATCCCTTTAACATAGGTTTTTTCCACTGAGGCATTCGGTGTGCCACCTTCTCTTTCCAGCGTAACCGCAAAAGCTAGCACATCTCCCCGAATTACTTTAAGTTTTTGCACCACATTACTATGATCAAAAATACCGGCATCAATGGGCGGTTGCCCTTCTTTAATAGCCCAAAGCTGATACTGATGGCCACGAGGAGGTTCAGGTAAGTTATCTACACTTATAAAAACGGCATTTGACTTTTTATTCCAAAATACATTGGCATAAGAATCAGGAGAAAGCGTCAGTCCTTCCATCCTTACGTGAATATTATCTTTATTTAAAAAATGCGCGATGCGTAACTCCGCATATTCAAGCTTTTGAGAGGTAGCTTCCACCTCCTGAGCAATTGCGCTTTTCTCGGCGATTAACTTATCTAATTCATTTTGGCTCTGGTTTAATTCGGAAGCAAAGTAAATGTTAAACCCAATGCTTACTAACAGTAAAACGGACGCAGCAACAGCCCATAGCGGCACTTGACTCTTCGCAACCAACCTAGTTTCGGAATTTAATTGTGGTGCCTGATCAAAAATGGCAGTCACTATCTTTCTATCTGGTACATTACCTGAAGCTTCAGCGTAGCTGTGGATCGAAGCTCTTAATTTTTCGATCTCAATTTGTATCTGCGAGTGCTTTAAAGCCAGTTTATCTACTTCAAGCATTTCGTCCTCGCTAAGCTCACCCATGAGATAGGACTCCAGGACTCCCGACGATATGTATTCTTGTATGTCCACTTTTAAATAATCGACCTCAAAGAACTCAGGGCTCTCCTAATCCTGGTTTTAACCGTACCTAACGGCATGTCTAGATTATTTGCTATTTCTTTTTGTGTATATCCTTGGAAATAAGCCAAATCTATCAAGTTCCGTAAGTTTGAAGGCAGTTGATCAATGAGTTGCTTCATGTACAACTTTTCAAGCTCGTTATCTTCATTCTCTTTTTCTACAGTTACGAGTTCAGGAGACATTCTGGATTCACGGACTAGTCTAAAATCTTTGGTTCTTGTTTTATCAATGGCAGTATTTCGGCAGATCGTCACAAACCAGGTAAAGAGACTTCCTTTGGATCTATGATAACCATTAGCATTGTCCCATATTTTAAGTAAGGCTTCTTGCAGTACGTCCTCAGCCAGTGTCTTATCCTTTACAATGCGCAAGATAACATTCAGAAGATTTACCGCATAGTTGTCGAAAACCATTTGTAAACCATTTTTGTCTTTCTTTTTTAAGAGAGAAAGAATGTGTTCCTCCTTCGAGATACTGAGTTCAGTATGGTCTAATTGAACCGGCAAATTTTGGATTTATGGGACAACAGGTAGGTAAGCATATTGTTTAACAAAATCTAGACTTTGCGTTAATACGTTAAACACTATTATTCTTCAAAGCTTAGTGCCAAGGAAGTGTAGTTTCGACCTATTTCCGGATTTAAAAAGAGTAGGCGTAAACGATAAGTTTGTTAACGATGTTTTGTAGACAGGATACAGATTACATCAAAGCTTAAGACAGACACTTGTCTAACGGACTAAAACGGCGATCCATTATTTTCAAAACTTAAAGATTAGAGTTAATAGCTAAATTTAACTGCTCCAGCACTTCTTCAGTAGCCGAAGGTCTTTTTGCTTCTATGAACACAATTTTTCCGCTTCCGTCAATGATAAAATGATAATATATCTGGGTATGCCATTGATCTTATACTTTTTAGCCATCTGAGAATCTAAATCTCCTTGAGACAAAACATGAGTACCTTGTAAATCTAAGTTACGCCCAAGAAAAGCGTGCCATCTTTCCTTATTGTCATCAATAGATACATAAAGAAATTCAACCTCAGCATAATCTGAAAGCCTTTTTCTTAACGCCTTAGAATACTCGAACTCCTCAATGCACGGCGCACACCAGGTTGCCCAAACATCCATGTAGATCACTGCACCTTTCAAATCGCTAAGCTGAAATGGATTCCCATGATTATCTATTGCAGAAAAATTAGGAGCAGGGTTCCCCGGTGCTAACTTCATCCAAGCGTCAAGTTCTGCTGTAAGTACTTCTCGATATGAGATATTATGCACTAAATAAGCCTCCAGATCATTCTTTATCTGCGGTGCCAAACCCTGAGAAAGGAAATACCAAAAACCTAAAGCCTTCATTTTTTCATATCCTGCAGAATCCAATTCCAACGTTTCTACAGTTTCCATGTAGTATTCGTACTCACCAAAGTCTGTTTTAGAAGAAATTGTATCATAACGACTTAAAACTACGTAAAGCAAATCCTCAGCATAATCATGGGATTGAACACCATGCCTAGCCTCCTTAACAAGATCATCTCTCGATTTACTAACCAGACTATCTACAAAGGAAAAAGACCTGCCTCCATCCGCATAAAACCACGGAAATACATTCGAAAAATGAAAATTTGCATACGTCATTTGGGCAGTTACGTAGTTGACAAAGTCCTCAGAAAACTGATCCTTGATTCGGTCAATCAGAATTTGATACTCCCTTAACTGGTCTAGGTAGGTATTCATTATTTCAAGACTGTCCAAAACCTTGTAATCTTGAAAACTAAACTTTGGATTGATTTCATTGAAAACCTCCAGTTTCTCGCTCCCCCTTCCCGTGTAGTTTCTCAGTTCCGGTAAATATCCCTCTGTGGCTTCAAAATAGATGCTATCTTGGGACTCCAGATAAAACATCAAAAACACATTATCATTTTCAATTACTATCTCTGAGGCTCTCTCTAATTTTAGAGTAGAAAAAAAAGTGCCGTCATTCTTTGTTTCAAGAGTATCCAGATAAATGGGTAAGCTGTAATCCAGTTCTTGTCCATAGGCACGAATGAAAAGCGATGACGAGTCAGTTCGCTCAAGGATCCTACCTGAAATTATTGTATTTGTATTTCCAGCAGCCCGGTCATCACAAGACCCTACAGAAATACAGATTAGAAAAAGGAAACCTCTTATCCGCACGGGAATTATTCATTTGAAAGTGGCTGGTAATCTTTAAAAGATGACAAATCTACATCCTCCACTTTCTCCCTGAATTTAGGCCAATCATTCATGTAGAACTCATTAACATCATCAATAGCCTCTTTTAACTTGGCTTCTGCCTGCTCTACAAGCCTAAGTTGGGTAGCCCCCGGAGCCGACAAAGGTGCACTTACATAATAGCTTGCTGTACCTAATCTACGCGATATAGAAGGTTCTGGCGAACGGATGATACCCTGTCGTTTGCTATTATCTTCACCTACGAAAGGTATCATGAGTTGTTCAATGGAATCTTTTACGGCTTTGGCCTGATCAATAAGGTCTTTGAAGCCCTCTTTATCCTTTTTGTTCATCTTCTTCATGTATTCATCTGCTATCTCCTTGGATTCTACCAAACGCTGCATCGCTTCTCCCGCTAAACCTCGATCTTCCTCGATCCTTTTGAGCATGCTTCGCTTAGAAGAAAGCACAGAACCACTCATATCCACTCTAGGATCAAACCTAACATTGATCATGGAGGAGTCACTCATCTCCCCAAACGTCAACCGCACTTTGTAAGTACCGGGCAAGACTGTAACACCTCTCGGTTCGGCCGCTCCGGCTTTTGTTTTTCTGCGACTAGGCCCCCGCTTTCCCTTTTCTTCCAAGCCCCAATACATACGCTGAACGCCAGACTCCTTGGGAGCTTTTCTTTTTATCGTTCGAATTAAATCTTCGGCTTCATTAAAAATCTCCAACGTTAACGAGTCATAACTGATTTTACCCTCTTTATCCTTCTCGTCTTCTGATGGTTCAGATTCAGGTGTTGGTTCCGGGGCTTTCTTTTTCTTTCTGCCTTTTTTCTTCGGTTCTTCAATGGGTTCTTCCTTCTTCTCCTCAGGCTTATTTACAAGGTATGAAATCATAGCACCACGCCTTCTATTTTCGCCATTGTAAATAGCGTCGGCACCAAATCGAGTACCTGAAGGTTGCTGATTCAGCGCAATGTAAGCATCAGGTGTATCAAAAAGTTTTACTTGTTTTTTCAGCGTGCTCAACCCACTTTTAGCCAGCTCTCTCAATGGCCGAATATCGTCAAGCACATACGCCGCACGACCAAACGTACCTAAAACTAAATCATGCTCTCTGGGGTGAATGACCATGTCCATGGTAGATACATGCGGATAACCCTCTCCCCACTGGGTCCAATTTTTTCCAGCATCAATACTCACGTAAAGACCTCCATCAGATCCAAGGAACATCAGGTTTGGTTCAACCGGATCTTGAACAAAGCTTAAAGTATAAGTCCAGACCTGGTTTTCATTCACCAAACTTCTCCACGTCTTCCCATAGTCGTTCGTATGGAATAAATAAGGTTTAAAGTCAAAATTTCGGTAATTATTAACCACAGCAAAGGCTTCCCCAGCATTGTAGGTAGAAGCTTTGATCTGTGCCACCCAGCCCGCGCTCGGCATACCTGGAATACTACCGGTAAGGTTAGCCCATGATTGCCCCCCGTCTCTGGTAAGATGAATAAGTCCATCGTCCGTACCTACCCAAAGTAGCCCTTTTTCGAGTGGACTTGGCGCAATGGCTAAAATAGTCGTATTATTCTCCGCTCCTGTGGCATCCATGGTCAAACCACCACTTTTGTCTTGTTTTTGCTTTTCAGGGTCATTGGTGGTTAAATCCGGCGAAATTATTGACCAAGTGTCTCCTTTATCGGTGCTTTTATGCACAAATTGGCTTCCAAAATACACTGTAGAATTGTCAAATGGATCTTGGGCAATAGCTGCGTTCCAATTAAACCTTAAACGCATATCCGGATCAGGATGTGTAGGACGTATTGTACTTGTATGCCCTGTAACCCGATCGTAGCGCACTACACTACCCTGTTGTGACATGGAATAACCGTATCTTGAATCATCGGGGTCTGGAATTACATCAAACCCATCACCAAAAGAAATCTCTTGCCAGTAAGAATTCCTAATACCTTGCGACTTCCAAACATAGGCCGGTCCACCCCAAGAACCGTTATCCTGCATGCCTCCATACACATTATAGGGATATTCCAGATCCACGTTTAGATGATAGAATTGGGCAAGAGGCAAGTTCTCAACGAATCGCCATGATTTTCCCCTATCTCGGGTTATATTCAGGCCACCGTCATTACCTTCAATCATGAAACTTGGGTCTTCCGGGTTGATCCACCAGGCATGATGATCCGGATGAACTCCGTTATCTACCCCGTAGGCCGGCATGAGTTGCTTAAATGATTTACCTCCGTCTTCACTTACATTCACATAGGTAAATACGGTGTAAACCCGGTTTTCATTTTGGGAATCTACATAAATCTCGGAGTAATAAAAAGGCCGGTTACCAATTTCACTTCCTTTATCATTTACTTTTTTCCAGGTATAACCACCATCGTCAGATCTATAAAAAGCACTTTTTTTAGACTCTATTAGCGCATAAACACGCTTCGGATCACTCCTTGAAACTGCTACACCTATTCTCCCTAAATCACCTTTCGGTAAGCCATCTTCATCCGTGATCTTTTTCCAATTCTCACCCCCATCGACGGTTATATATAATCCAGAACCGGGGCCACCGGAATTGAAGGTCCATGGTTTGCGTCTATGCTCCCACATCGCAGCAAACAATTTATTTGGATTAGTTGGGTCAACCACGAGATCAGCTGCGCCTGTTTTGTTATTCACAAACAATACTTTAGTCCAGGTTTTACCACCATCCGTAGTTTTAAAAACACCACGTTCGGGATGTTCGCCCCAGGGGGAGCCTATGGCCCCAACGTAAACGATATCGGGGTTATCTTTATTAATTATGATCCTATGGATATTCCTTGTTTTTTCAAGCCCCATTAGTTTCCAATTCTTTCCTCCATCCAGGCTTTTATACAACCCATAGCCTCCGTTTAAGCTATTTCTGGGATTACCTTCTCCTGTTCCAGCCCACACCACATCAGAGTTGCTCTGCTGAATAGCCACTGCGCCAATAGAAAGCACCTTTTCTTGATCAAAGACGGGTTCCCAATCAATCCCTCCGCTTTCAGATTTCCATAGCCCTCCGGAAGCCGTACCTACATAGATCAAATCCGGATTTGTATGCAATGCATCAATTGCCGTAACTCTACCGCTCATTCCGGCAGGCCCAATGCTCCTGGGCTTCATGCCTTTTAATAGCTCCATATCTATGGTTTGTGAGAAGAGATCGGCCGAGATACTAAATAGTGTAAGGGTAAGAAAGCAAAAGTTCCGAATTGAGTTGGTCATACGCAATTGATTTAAAATTGTAAACTGGTCTAGTTGCAGGCAGAAACAAACAACTAGTATTCTAATGTCCTATTCTTTCCATGAGTGGTAATAGAACTAATCAAATACAAACTGAACCTCTTTGAAATTGTACAATTTAGACTTGTTTTTATGTTCGATTAGAATGCACCCATTATCCATCACCTCTTTAATCACACCGTTAAAAACGTTACCGTCATTAAATTTTCTTTCCTGCCCATATCCCAAAAGTGAGGCTAGATAATCTTCCTTCATTTGATCATATTCACCTCTCTTAAGTTGGAGGTATCTTTTCTCGATAGCCCAACACAAATTCTCCAGAACAGTGGGCAGTTCCATCGGTGTGCCAAGTACAGATCTTATTGAAGTGGCTCCTGGAGTGCTAAACTGAAGTTGGTTCACATTAAGCCCTATGCCTACAATAGATTGCTCTAAACCATCGCGACTGATCGAATTTTGGATTAGTATGCCCGCGAGCTTATCATTTTTGCAATACAGGTCATTAGGCCACTTCACTTGAAAGCCATCGGCAAGGCTGTTCAGGTAATCTGCCAAGCCCAAGGAAATAGACATATTCAATCTAAACTGACGGTTTAATTCAATGAAGGTTGGCTTCAGCAGTATTGAGAACGTAAGGTTCTGTCCTTTTTCCGACTCCCAGGCATTACCCATCTGCCCACGGCCCGCCACCTGATCATTGGTGATCACAATAGTGCCCTCAACAAAAGTTGCAGACTTGGTCAATTCCCGAGCACTATCGTTAGTAGAGTGACAACTTGGCAGATAAACCACCTTTTTGCCTAGAATTAAAGTTTTGGCAAGAATTTTATACAACTAATTTGTGTAGTTTTGAAGGATTCAATCAAATATACTTAATGGATGTAAATACCAATTTGACACCTTCCGAAAAATTGAGTCAAGCAGTGGTGCGGGGTATGCAGGAGAAGAAAGCTTCAAACATTGTTTTAATGGATCTAAGAAATGTTAAGAACGCAGTAGCCGACTTTTTTGTGCTCTGTACGGGATCATCGGACACTCAAATAGATGCTATTGCTGAATCTGTGGACGAACAAGTTTTGCAGGATACCAATGAAAATCCGTGGCATCAAGAAGGAAAAGAAAATAAGGAATGGATGTTAATGGATTACGTAAATGTGGTAGCACACATTTTTAAAAAAGAAACCAGACAGTTTTACGGGTTGGAAGCCTTATGGGGTGATGCCCTGGTGCATTCCTACGAAGAAACTGTTTGATCCAGGAACATAAACACGGCTAAGCCGTTTAACAGAAGATTAATTTAGAAGAGGAAGATGCCAGATAAGAAGAAGATAATACCTAAATCACCCAAACCAAATTATCAAATTTGGATTATCGCGATTTTGATCGCGTTAATATTTGGTGTGACCTATTTCAACGGCTCCAATTCATTACCAGTAGTCAGTAGCAATAGGCTTGAGAACATGTTATTGAGTAACGATGTCCGAAGGGTCGTGCTTATAAGAAATCAAAATTACGTAGAAATAACACTCAAGACCGAAGCCCTCGAAAATGCCAAATATCGCTCTGAATTAGAATCCAAAAATACGTTTGGTGTTGGCAGTGGCCCGCACTTCAAGTGCAAATTTGGTGATGTGGCCAAATTTGAGAATGACTATGACGACTGGAATGAAAGTTTACCTCGTGAGCAACAGGTTTCTCTAGAATACGACGATCGATCGGATTTCACCAGCATATTTTGGCAGTGGGGCTTTCTGGCCTTTATATTATTTGGTTTTTGGTTCCTGATGCGCAGAATGACGGGTGGTGGTGGCCCTGGTGGGCAAATATTTAATATTGGTAAATCGAAGGCAGCCCTTTTTGACGCTGAGAATAAGGTAAAAATCACCTTTGGCAATGTAGCTGGTCTTGATGAGGCCAAGGAAGAGGTCAAGGAAATTGTAGATTTTTTGAAGAACCCAAGCAAATTTACAAAGCTCGGTGGCAAAATTCCGAAAGGTGCCTTATTAGTAGGCCCTCCGGGAACAGGAAAAACTCTATTAGCTAAGGCAGTGGCAGGTGAGGCTGGCGTGCCTTTCTTTACCTTGTCCGGTTCTGATTTTGTAGAAATGTTCGTAGGTGTCGGTGCAGCTAGAGTCAGGGATTTATTCAAGCAGGCGAAAGAAAAGGCGCCCTGTATCGTATTTATTGATGAGATTGATGCGATAGGACGCAGCCGTGGTAAAGGTCAAATGCCAGGATCCAACGATGAGCGAGAAAATACCTTGAACTCGTTATTGGTTGAAATGGATGGATTTTCGACGGATTCAGGGGTCATCATCTTGGCAGCTACTAACCGACCGGATGTATTGGACTCTGCCCTGATGCGTCCGGGGAGATTTGACCGTCAAATCAGCATAGACAAACCAGATATCGTAGGTCGTGAAGCTATATTTAAGGTCCATCTGAAGCCTTTAAAAATGTCTAAAGATGTTGACCCTAAGAAGTTAGCCGCTCAAACTCCAGGTTTTGCGGGCGCTGAAATCGCTAATGTATGTAACGAGGCGGCATTGATCGCGGCAAGGCGTGATAAATCAGCCGTGGACATGCAAGACTTCCAAGATGCCATAGACCGTGTAATCGGCGGTTTAGAAAAGAAAAGTAAAATAATCTCACCTGAAGAAAAAAGGATTGTGGCGTACCATGAGGCAGGTCACGCCGTTGCAGGATGGTTTTTGGAACACGCAGATCCGTTGGTGAAAGTAAGTATCGTCCCTCGAGGAGTGGCGGCATTAGGCTATGCACAATACCTTCCAAAAGAGCAGTTTCTATACCAAACAGAGCAGCTCATAGATGAAATGTGCATGGCGCTAGGTGGCCGTGCAGCTGAAGAGTTAACCTTTGGTAAAATATCTACCGGAGCTTTAAGTGATTTGGAAAGAGTAACCAAAATGGCATATAGTATAGTAAGTGTCTACGGCATGAATGACAAGATAGGTAATCTATCATTTTATGACTCAAAACAGTCCGATTATAACTTTACCAAACCTTATTCTGAGGCAACGGCAGAGACCATTGACGCCGAAGTGCGTAAATTGATTGATACCGCTTATGACCAAACCAAACAGCTGTTAAGTAAGCATGGTGGTGATTTGGAAATTGTGGCGAAAGAGCTCCTTGAAAAAGAAATTATTTTCCAGAGCGACTTGGAACGCTTAATTGGTAAAAGACCTTTTGAGAATCAAACCTCGTATGAAGCTTTCACTAACGGGCAGTCGAAAGAAGATAAGCAATCCGAAGAAACTGGTAAAGACCAAGCGAAGAGCGGAGAATCTCCCGAACACACAGAGGAGGTAAAGACCGAGGGGTAGTATTTCTAAATTATTCAAAATCAGGTACTTTTAAATGGCCTGATTTTTTATGCTCAAAAAAATAAATTCACTAAATGGCAAATGCATTTATTTTGCCTCTGATTTTCATTTAGGTGCTCCAAGCGAGCTATCAAGTCGCTCGCGAGAAAAGAAATTAGTTCGCTGGTTGCAAACTATTCGCCATGATGCTCACTCTATCTACCTGCTTGGCGATATCTTTGATTTTTGGTTTGAATATGCGAAAGTCATACCAAAGGGTTTTGTTCGCCTCCAAGGCAAGTTGATTGAAATCGTTGATTCCGGCATCCCCATCTTTTTTTTTTCAGGCAACCACGACATGTGGATGTTCGATTATTTTCCTAAAGAATTTGGAATTCCGGTCTTCCACAAAGAGCAGCAATTGATAGTGGGAGACCATAAGCTACTTCTTGGTCATGGTGACGGACTAGGTAAAGGGGATGGCCTTTATAAATTTTTAAAAACAATCTTCAGAAGTAAATTCTGTCAATGGCTATTTGCTAGAATTCATCCTAACCTCGGCATACGTATTGCTAATTACTGGAGTAAGTCCAGCCGAATTAATAACATTAAAAAGGGTGAAGATCATTTTAAGGGCGATAAGGAATTTTTACTGCAATACTGCCGAGATCAAGAAAATCACCAGCATCATGATTTTTATGTCTTTGGTCATCGGCATTTACCTCTAAATATAGAAATTGCCCATAACTGCCGATACATCAACTTAGGAGAATGGGTCAATTATTATAGTTATGGAAGGTACGACGGCTCACAATTTGAGTTACTCACTTTTGAGGAATAGTATGGCCATAATCCTTTGTATTCTACTTTCAGGCGCTGTTTATGCACAAGACCTGATACAAATCCGTAGTATTTCGGTTGACAACGCAACCTTAGTGTCCACAGATAAACAAGGTGATATCTACTTGGCATTTAAGGATGGATCTGTGGATAAATATGATCGAAAGGGGCAGCTATTGCACCATTTTTCACCAAAGGAACTGGCAGAACCGACCCTTATTGAGGCCTGGAATCCCTTAAAAATTTTCCTTTTTTACCAAGACTTTCAGGAATACACTTTTCTTGATCGCTTCTTGACCACGGCTAACCGGTTTTCTTTGTCACCCATCTCAAGTTACGTTGGACTAGCTACTTTAAGTACTGATAATAATTTATGGTTAGTAGACCTTAGCGATTTTAGCTTAAAAAAGTACGATGTCAATTTCCAAGAAATTACCATTGATCGCCCGTTAGATTTGGTTCTTAGCCCAGATGAGTACGAACTCACATTCATGAGAGAGTATCAGAACCTGCTCTTTATTTCGGATAAAAACGAAGGATTACTGTTATTTGATAATTTTGGGAATTACCTGCGAACTCTTTCAACCCAAAGTGTAGACGCCTTCGGTTTCTTTAATGATGAGATCTATTTTGTAAAACAAGATGTCATCCATATTCTTAATATCTATTCGGGTGATAGCCATTACATCAAATTACCTTTACCAGCTAAGTATGCGGTTATGGGTAAAAATACTATTGTGGCAATTACGGCC
>JBCCIX010000012.1:0-23974 GCA_039028075.1 Bacteroidota bacterium
CATTTCGCAGACGAGTGACGCTAGCCTATTAATTTCGTTTACTTATGGACACGGCATATGCACTTTTGAACGGTAGCAAATGGAATAATCCTACGGGTAATTTTCACTGATGACAGCACAAGAAGTACTCAAGCAGTTGGCAGAATATGGTGACGAAAGAACCAAAAACACCTTAATGAATCACGGCGCCAGGGAACCCTTCTTTGGGGTGAAAGTGGCCGATCTCAAGAAGATTCTTAAGCAAACCAAGAAGAATCATGAGCTGTCGCTGGCATTGTACGATACGGGAAACTCCGATGCCATGTACCTGGCCGGATTGATGGCCGATGAAAAACAGATTACAAAAGAGCAACTGCAGCATTGGGTGGATAAAGCCTATTGGTACTTTTTGAGTGAATATACCGTAGCTTGGGTGGCCTCAGAGACAGAGTTTGGTTTTGAGCTGGGATTAGAGTGGATCGATTCGGAAAAAGAAGGCACAGCAGCGGCCGGCTGGTCTACGCTGGCTTCGTACGCTTCAGTGCATGAAGACAATGATCTTGATGTAGAAAAGTATAAAGCGCTGTTAGACAGGGTCGCAACAGATATCCATAGTGCTAAAAACAGAGTAAAATACACCATGAACAATTTTGTGATTGCTGCTGGTTCCTTTGTAAAAGCCCTCAACCAAAAAGCCATCGAGGTCGCCAAGGGAATCGGTCCGGTGGCCATAGATATGAATGGCACGGCGTGCAAAGTACCTTTGGCAAAAGACTACCTTCAAAAGGTGGTGGATAAAGGCCGCATTGGTAAAAAGAAAAAAACGGCGCGTTGCTAAATTAGGCGATCAAGAGTGGTTTACCTATTTGTCATTTAGCTATCATCTTCAACCTCCGCGAAGGATTGTACACATAATGTAGAATCGTTACATTCGTCTTGTTTGTAAAGCGGTAAGGTTAAAATCCCTTGCCGATGGTACTATCGAGAATTCAAAACTCAACTTACATGTCAACACAATTAAATGAGAAAATTGAGCATCAGTGCTCAAATCCACCAGCTTCTTATAATGATCTGACGGCCTTGTTTCTAAATTGTACGCTCAATAGAACTCCGGTACTATCACACACCGAAGGACTTATTAAAGTAGCACAACGCATTTTTGAGGCAAACGGGGTAAAATCTAAAATCATACGACCCGTAGATTATGAAATACCCGCCGGCTTAGGACTGGATATGTCTGAAACTCCCGAATGGGATCGAGACGACTGGCCCCAGATCCAAAAAGAAATTGATGCCAGTGATATTGTCATCGTCGGTACCTCGGTGTGGTTGGGTGAAAAGTCATCCGTTTGCAACCGAACCTTAGAACGTATGTATGGCTATACGCATCAGTTCAATGAAAAAGGACAATACCGGGATTACGGTAAGGTAGGCGCTACACTAATCACAGGAAATGAAGACGGGGTAAAGCACTGCGCTATGAACATTTTATTCTCCCTATCTCACATAGGCTACACGGTTCCGCCGCAGGCAGACGCAGGATGGATGGGCGAAGCGGGTCCCGGTCCTTCTTACATGGATGAAGGTTCTGGTGGTCCCGAGAATGATTTCACCAATAGAAATACGACGTTTCTGGTTTGGAACTGTATGCATTTAGCTAGAATGTTAAAAGACGTTGGCGGCGTTCCTGCCTACGGAAACTTACCGGATGAATGGGAAGCCGGATGTAAAGCCGGCTTCAACAGTCCTGAGCATAAACGATAATGTATTGAGGGTTGGTAATGCCAACCCCTTTTTATGCATGGGTATGAATTCTATTCCGGTAAGGTCTATTAAGCAGCTAAATGAACAGGGTGATCACGCCGCCCAGGTCCTTATTCATGATCTTGCTGAATTATGCCTTAATGGACCAATTGACCAGTCCATACACCGCCATGATTTCTTTTTTCTTCTCATCTTGAAGGAAGGAAGTGGACGACATACGATCGATTTCATATCGTATAAGGTTGAAAACAGGTGTCTTTATCTCATGCGCCCAGGGCAGGTACATCAACTGTACCTAAAGCGGAATTCTTCAGGGTATATCCTGCAATTTTCGAGAGACTTTGTTTTCTCGGATTTAAATAAGAGTCTTAAATTTTTGCGAGGCATGGGTAAGCAGGTGCTTTTTCGTATCTCGGAACAAAGTATGAAACAACTCTTGCACTACCTTGCCCTAATATTTGAGGAATCCGGCAATCCTAAAATCGCCGGCAACGAGGTTGTTAAATCACTTGTTCATCTGGTTTTAATAGAAATCTACAGACATTCAGATCACCTTACACCGGCGCAGGGTCTCAAAGAGAAATATAGACAGGAGCAGTTCAATGCATTTTTAAACTATCTAGAAACCTACTACGTCAGTAAAAAACAAGTCAACGACTACGCGAAATTAATGAATATGACCCCTTACCGCCTTAACTATATCACGAAGACCTTAGTCGGAAAAACGTGTTCTACTCTGATCAATGAGCACTTGATTACGGAAGCTAAAAGACAACTTCTAGCAACTACTAAACAGGTTAACGAAGTAGCTTTCTATTTAGGTTATGAGGATACCTCTTACTTCATCCGGTTTTTTAAGAAGCACATGGGCACCTCTCCCTCCTCCTATCGAAAAAACTTCAGGTAAATCCTACCAAATTTTAGATCTGTCCTAATTATTCACCTTTGGACTTCCGAATATTGGCAACAATAGAAAACTAATTTCATGGATATGGAAGATGACTGGTTACACACGTGGAATACGCGCTATCGCGCAAAAAGTTATGCATATGGCACTACCCCCAATCAATACCTAAAAACACAACTGGATCAACTACCCGCCGGCAAGATCCTGTTTGCAGCAGAAGGTGAAGGCAGAAATGCCGTATATGCGGCTACCCGAGGATGGAAGGTATCCGCTTTTGACATCAGCATTGAAGGCAAAAATAAGGCGATTCAACTGGCTAAAGCCAATTCGACGCATATTGACTATCAGGTCGGTCAGCTTACCGCGCTGGCTTATCATGTAGGTGAATTTGATGTCATTGCGCTGATTTACGCACATT
The DNA here is from genome assembly GCA_039028075.1 of Bacteroidota bacterium. Classification (GTDB taxonomy): domain Bacteria; phylum Bacteroidota; class Bacteroidia; order Cytophagales; family Cyclobacteriaceae; genus Fulvivirga. Next base: position 3,069 of record JBCCIX010000012.1, read on the forward strand.
TTCCACCTTTGATTCGCTCGAAATATCACCGGCGACTGGGCGATCTCTTAAAAACGGGCGGAAGGATCATTCTTGAAGCCTTTGGCAAAAACCATCTGCCTTACCGAAGTCGAAATGAAAAAGTGGGAGGTCCCAACGACCAGGCCTTTCTCATTTCAACCGATGAAATAAATGTGGACTTCAAGGGTTACAAGACAATTGAGCTTACCGAAAAGGAAGTGGAACTCAATGAAGGAATTTACCATAATGGTGTTGGATCTGTAACCCGATTTGTGGGAGTAAAGCGATAAAGAATTCATATTTGACCCATTTTTATGATTCCGCTAACCTGGCTAGCTATATGTCAAAACGATATTGTATCTTAAGCTAAATTATAACATCTTCCAAAAATATGACTTACCACACTGCTGACTTGTGGGATGACTTTGAACATGACCTCAAGGTGCTAAATCTCACCATGAATTCCTATGGTCAATTACATGTCTTTCAGGGGCAGTGCGTAACACTTAAGGTTTATGAGGACAACACTTTAGTTAAATTGGAACTTCAGCAAAACGGCAAAGGTAAGGTACTTGTGGTGGATGGCGGAGGTTCTAAACGATGCGCTTTGATGGGAGATAATCTAGCTCAGCTGGCTATTGAAAATGAATGGAGTGGTGTTATTATCTACGGGTGTATCCGGGATTCTCAGCAGATCAATGAAATGTCAATTGCAATTAAAGCGCTTGGAACCTGCCCGGTTAAAAGTCGTAAGCGCAACGAAGGTATTCAATATCCGGATCTAATTATTGAGGGTACACGCATAAAAAATGGTGATTATCTCTACGCGGATAGTGACGGTGTTTTGATTTCAGGTAAAAAGTTGAAGTAGCACGTCAACACGGCGAAAGCTGAACAGGTTCTGTGAGAGACGTTTCTGTAACGTTACAAAGAGTTCCCAGATTGGCTGTACACCTTATTTTTTATGCTTCTTATACGCATCCAGGATTTTTTTTAGCTCTTCTTGACCTTTGTCATAAACAGGAGAGTTTCCCTTTTTTTCAGGGAAAGTTTCCATATGAAGCGTCTGCGTGGGAAATGCGAAATTAACACCTATTTTGTCAGCTAGCATCACAATATCCAGCAAGACCTCATGCCGCGATCTCAACTCTTCCGACCAGCTTGGAACATCAAAGAAGATGTAAAACAGCACATTTAGAGACGAATCACCCATATCGTTAAAATGAATTTCGTAATAGTCCTTTCTGGTTTTAGGATGATTCTTTACTATTTCTATAAGCCCATCGACAAAAGTATCAATCAGTGATGGCGGCGTATCATAGGTGAGTGCAATGGTGGTCATGAACCGCCTGTATTTTCTTAGGCCATGATTATCAATAGTTTGATTAGTGATGACCCCGTTGGGGATGTACATTAACGAATTCCTGAAAGTACGAATGCGGGTGGACCGGAAACCTACCTCTTCTACGGTACCGTCAACATCATTGGAAGTGATCCAATCTCCCACTTGAAATGGTCGGTCTACAAAAATCATTAGAGAACCAAAGAAATTTTTAATAGTATCTTGCGCGGCCAGAGCAAAGGCCAAACCTCCAATCGAAATACCTGCAATTAACCCGGTAATATCAAACTCAAGGTTATCCAGGATGAAAAGGCCACCAACGATAACCACAAACGTCTTTAGCACCTTTCTTAATAATGGCACCAATTGATCGTCAAGTGTACTCTCTGTCTTATCTGCAAGTTTGGCCAGGTAAGCACTAATAATATCTACTAAGCGGTAAAAGAATACAATCGCAAAAACCGGCCAAACCCCTTGTAAGATTAGGATCAGATATTTGTTCATTGTAATTGGTAATTGTAAAACAGGTACCAATAAAATGAGCATCGGGAATATAACTAAAAAGCTTACCGGTCGCGCTACGGGTAATATCACCTGATCAGCTAACTTTCTGTAACCTGAGCGAAGCAGCAGTTGGATCATTAGTTTTTCAATGAGAAAGGAAAATAGCTTATGAAGTACAAATGCCGCAGTTATAATGATCAGCATTCCAATAAGTTGCCACAAGTGTAAGCCCATGATCTTAGTGGAACCAAAAGACGGTAGTATTTCTAATAGCTTGTCCATGCCAAAGGGATAAACCTCAGCATGCCAACCCGGGACTTTCCTGACCGTGGATCGAGAAAAATACCATCGTTTCCCCACCTTTTCCACGTATAAGTCCGGATACTTTTTGGTTAAGTAGTATCTTGATTTATTAGCTATTGAATCACGATAGTCCGGTTCGCTTGGAATATCATCCAGTTCGATTTCCAGTCCTTGTCCATCTAGCACCTGTTTTAGTTTTATAGCTAAGATCTCAGCCTGTTCGGCATCTACTTCTTCGGGATTAAATACTTTGGCTGCAATGGAAGGATGATAAGAATCGTCCTGCAGGTATTTTAGGTGCGTTAAGATCGTATTGTATGGAGTAGCTAGACTGTACTCCAGCGTATCTTGAGCGGTTGATGGTTGAAAAACCAGGACTACGAATACACAAACGATGAAGATAACAAATCTTTTCATGGCTAGAAGTTGAGTCTTTTGAAGGTATTACCTGAGGTCACAAAAATTTCGTACGACTTCTTAGCGTCGTAATAGATCATTGAGACCTCAAATTGGCTGTCAATGGGTCTGGAACTTACCAAAACTCCATTTTCATCGTAAATGTAGGAGAACCCTTGAATCATATCGGTCACAATGTATAATTGATTGGTTCGAGAAAAATTATAGTATTGAATGCTCAAGTTATCATCATTTAAATAATCCTTTGATAAAAATTCTTCCCCATTACTATTGATAAAGACTAACCGGTTAAAGTCTTGACGAACAATAGTATAGGTTTTATCTAAAGCGTCAACTACTAATCTAAATTTAGAACCTTCATTTGGACGGTAAAGCTGTTGTGAACCTTTAATTTCACCTAAAAGGTTAAATCTTACGAGCAACCCATTATTAGATACAACACTTACCTCCGTAGATGATAAGTCATTGCCGGTCTTGACGTGTATATCACTCTCAAATCTCCCTTCTAGATTTATCGGAAACCCCGGTCTATCCGTACCGCGTCTATTGAATACGTTGATAACTCCATCGCGCTGAATGGCAATGATCATATCCTGACCACGGACCCGCAGATGAAACGGCTCGGCAGCGAGGCGGTTAGAAAGTGGTTTTGGATCCCAACCTGTTAGGGAAATACCTTCCTTACTGAAGAGGTATAAATTACCCCTTTCATCGTGCACCAAAAACCTGTACCGCTTCGTTCTGTCGTAATCAATAACGCTTGCGCCAGCTATCTTAAAATCAACTTTCTTGGGAAAATCTTCTACCCTATTACCCAATCGGTCTATAATGTATATTTGATCTGAGGTGGTAAAAAAGTATTGTAATTTACCATTCTTGTAATAGTCCAATTGCAGTATCCCACTCACAATACTTCCATCTATCTCTCTTTCCCAAAGTTTATTGCCATCAGCAGAAATGAGCATGATGTAATTCAAAGAATCTTGAATAATAACCTCTCTGCTATTATCAACATGACTTCGGACCACAAAAGGTTTACTGGCTATCGGATAATTCAGCGCGACTGTAGTTCCGGATAGTGACGGTGTATAATCAGCTGCAGGACTCTCTGAAAAACTATGGTCGATGGAAAGATTAGAATAAAATCCATCATCTAAGGCGCTAAAATCAACGGCCACATATCTAAAATCATCCAAAGCGCTTTGATTTTTAAGTAGAAATTTTTTCCAATCATCACGACTTAAATCAATGAGTTGATCCAGCACTGCGGTCGTATTGACCACAATTTTGAAATTGCTCTCTTCCAATGTTGTAGCCTCAAAACGGCTATATTCTACGGATCTTCCTAATGTATTTTCTATTTCAATATCGGCAAGAAGTCCTTTCACCGCATCAATTCTTTCGGCAAATACCAGATAGTCATCGATCACGGTATAAAAGGTTTTGTCAAAACCCTTAAAAATTGGACCCCACATAAAATAAGGAAATTCGCTGACCTTAATTTCACGTATAGAAATATCATCAAACTGCTCTATGTACACAGAGTCTCCGGCTTCATATAGGGATTCAGAAAAAAGATTCAAGTGATTTAAAGCCTCCGATATGTCCTTGGCATCGATAAGTACAAGTTTATCGTCATCATGCACAATGCTAGGTTTGGAAGCCAAAGCAAGCCCCTTACCCATCCAACCGTAGGCCCTTTCAAAATCAAAGTCGTACTTATTGCCAAAATTCAAACGTTTTTTGAGAAAATCCTCATCGTTTAAGTTCCAGTAATCCAGTAAACTAGAATGCCATTTTAATCCGTCCTGGATTCCAATTTGTAAAAAATACCCCACACTATTAGAAAGAAAATACTTGAAATTATTCTTTTGAGGGGTTTGGCCGGCTAATGTATTTAAGTAATCACGAGATGATGTCTCCGTAAAGCCGGAGAATAGAAAACTGTTATCATCAAGATTCAGATCGAAATAACTCGCACCCGCAAAGGTCTTAAGATGAATATCACTGGATAGGGTCTTGAATAAGTCTTCAAGACGGGCAATATTCAGGTACATATTACCTTGATCACTACCAAGCTTAGGTACGCTGGAAAACCATTCTGTTTGATTATAAAACCCACCGTTAAAATCGTTAATAATTAAACGTATGACATCTTCAACCAAAAATGGAGTGTAACTTCCCACAAAAATATTTTCGTGGATTATGTAGGAAAATGACGTTTCGGAATCCGCCCTTAATTCTTGAATTTTAAAGCCCTGATACATTCTATTGTGCGAGCCTACCTGCGACTCTTCTTGAATAATATTTAGAATCTGGGCCAACGCTTTCTGAGATTCTGCTGATTGAGTATCAATATACAAAACAAGGTCAGACGCATTCCTGCTGGTTCTATGCCACGAGAGTATTAAACGTTTGTTAGTAAGACGGTCCAAAGAACCCGCCTGAAGACTATCGATTTTACCGAACCACTGATTGAGCGATCTGGGTTTTTCTATGGTCTCCAGAGAATTCCAAAATAGGCCTTGAACCAAACTATTCCAGGTATCGAAAAAACCCGATGTTTCATAAACGAGTGATGCCGATTCGGGTACATAATTAAGCAGATCGTACGTTTTGAGCGATCTTTGATAATAATCGTATCCCAAATAACTGCCGAAAAGCACTATGATGAGTAATGTAATAATTATCGCGAACCTCTTCATGGACAATGCAAAGTAACCAATTTGACAGGCAATTAGTGTCTGTAAGAAAACTAAATTAAAGCGCGTTTTAGGAACTTGGTACTAATCAATTGTAGTTCGCTACTTGTGGTTTTTCACACCTTTGAACAGCTTACCTGTCCTTCGTATGACTTCTGGAGTTTGCTTCATCCGCTAATTATCGGTTCGTCCTCAGGACAGTACAGTTTTTTTAGCGAATAATAATGATCAAATTGATATTCAAATAACGGCACTTTTTTAAAGGCTCTTTTTCTTGTTTAAAAAATTCAATCGGACACGAAAGAAGTCACAAAATGGTAAAAAAGCTTTACTCTTTAGGTGGAAATAAATCAAAAGACGACTGAAATAGTTAATCAATTCAATCTTTGAGGTTTTTGAATCCATTCGTAGAGTTGGAGCGGACCCTGATTATTGGCAGCAATTAGCCACTTTGCGTCTCGACTGGTTGCTAATGCCAAGAATTTGGTGTCATTATTTAATAACAAACCGCTTTCAGCAAACGACAAAGGCGTAAAGTGTCCATGGCCATCGCCTCGTAAAACGAGCCCTATCCCTGCGTCAGCACGCGGTGTCTCTACTTCCGAAGCATAAAGATTTCCAGCCACTAGAATATCCTTATTACTGTCCCCATCAATATCAGCAATAATGATATCGTTGATGGGCGCGAGCTGTGCCATACTCGGGAGTTCCTTTCTCAAGAAATCACCTTCGCCTTTGTTCTCTAAAAAAATACTCGCAAAACTGTTGATCTGGTAGTGCAAGGCACCAGCAAGCTGCTCAGTACCAAAAATTTCCTGTACAGTAGCGGTAGAAAAGGAGTTGTAGTCTTCATAAACTACGCTGAGCTTAGGTATTTGTTGCGAGGAGCACTGTCTGCCTCGAACCGGATACTGCTTCCCAAAATTGTAGTAGCTTAATATTATATCCTCCTTTGTATTGCCGTCAAAATCTTTGACAAATAAATCAAATGATGTTGAATCGCTGGCTTTGTACTTATAATTTAACCCCAGGTTACCTACAATTAGATCATCATCGCCGTCATTATCCAGGTCACCTTTCTCGATACTGAACCACCATCCTCGGCTATTCGTGCCTTGCACTAAATTCGTGGGAGCGGCAAATACCTTGTTCTTAAAGGCAAAACCCAGAATAGGCATCCACTCACCCACTACTATTAAATCGCTTGTATTATCACCATTATAATCCATCCAAACGGCATCTGTGATCATCCCAATATCCGCTAGATCCGGTGCGATGTCAGCAGTCTGATCCTCAAAAGATAAAGCGCCGTCCTCGGACGTATTTATTAGCAAATAGCTTCTCCCTGGGTAAGGGTAATTTCGCGGATCGTGCCTGCCTCCGACGAAAAGATCAATGTCACCGTCCTGGTCAAAATCATGTGGCCTAACACATGATCCACTACCCGAAATACTTGGTAATGCAGAGAGGTCACGGGTGAATACACCGTCATTATTTAGATAAAAACGATCCTGATAATTTTCGCTTCCCGATGGAAATTCATTTCCGCCACTTACCACATATAAATCCAAGTCACCATCGTTGTCGGCATCAAAAAAGCTCGCTGCAACATCTTCATACCTTGCATCGCCCAAAGGCTTATTCAAAAATTCCCTATTGGGCCCCTCTTGGATGCATAAGGTACCCTGCTTACCAGCAGCGCCACCAATATAGAAATCATCAATGCCATCTCCATTAACATCTCCTACCGCCAGACCAGGGCCAAAATTTGATAGTTTATGGGGTAGTAATACCTGATGTGTATAGTCATTAAAATTGTTTTCTATATGCGCAAACGGTTCCCCCAAGGCAGTTTTAACCTCGCTAAATAAGGGTTTTTGTACTACAGGTTGCCTGCAGTTGTACGTGGAATCTGTATAAGAAACTTCCATGCGTTGATTAGCAGCTAAATTATAAAGCCTTGAACAATTGCCTCGAGGCCATCTCACTAATAACGAATCCACCTTCGGAAATTCGCCAATACCAAAATGCAGTACGGGTTCCACAGAGGATTGAAAGCCTCTGGTTGGCATTACTTGCTGAACCTGATGCAAAGAATCAGTAAAAACAGTTATTTCAGCACCAACGCCGAATACGTTCCGCGACTTTCCCGATAGTACTACTTTCAAGTAATTTCCGCCTCCTTTTTCAATGGTATTATTTTTATAAATGTGCGCCGAGGAGTCAATGTTATTAATGACCAACTCAAGATCCCCGTCATTATCTAAATCCGCATAAGCGCAGCCATTTGAAAAGGCCTTTTGGGTAATTCCCCATGCCTCACCGGCATTTTCAAATTGCAGGCCGTCCCTATTTTTAAAAATATAGTTGGTAATAGCTTCTGACGGAATTTTAAGAGCGGTTTCTAGCAGTTGCTTATCGTTATAATTTCCGAGGTCTCGCTCAACTTTTTTAAAAAAATCTTTATTATTTATTTCCCGCCTTGTACCGTTAGACACAAACAAATCTTTCCATCCATCATTATCTAAGTCCGCAAATAGTGGTGACCAGCTCCAATCCGTTGAAGTCACCCCTGCCAATGATGCTATATTACTCATTACAGGTATTCCTTCCGCCAGGCCTCGGTTCAGTTGCAAGGCATTATACATATATTGATAGTGAAATCCATTATTCACTGTGCTCCAAAATAATGTGGGATCCATACTTGCCATATTCGCCTTTGCCCGTCGATTGTCTTCGGCAGACATATCTACCTGAAAAAAATCCATCAACCCATCATTATTAATATCTGCGGCATCTGCCCCCATTCCATAAAAGGCAGTTTGTTTGGTAATATCTTTAAGCTTCTCTGAAAACGTGCCGTCTCCGTTATTCATAAAAAAATAGTCCGGTGTACTGAAATCATTGGAGACGTAAATATCCTGCCAACCGTCTGCGTTAAAATCCGCGATCGTTGCGCTGATAGAAAGACCAAAAGACAGCAGGCCAGCTTGCTCCGTTACGTCAATGAATACACCTTCACCCTGGTTTTCGTAAAGTCGGTCACTATTTTTCTCCGTTACCGTATTCATAAGATATTTGTACCTGAAATTCTGTGTTCTAAAACTCGTAATAGGATAGTTAGCCACATATAAATCCAAATCCCCGTCATTATCATAATCGAAAAATGTGGACTGGATGGAATTTCCATTATCGGCTATACCATACTTATTGGCTTGCTCTGTAAACGTATTGTCTCCATTGTTAATATAAAGCTCATTTCTACGCTGGTTTCCCAGACCAGAAACACTGAGGTACAAATCGAGATAACCATCGGTGTTTACATCAGCCATGGTAGATCCAGTATACCAGCGATCATCTCCTTCCAGATGAGCTGAATGAGTAATATCCTCGAATTGTAGATCCCCCTTATTGAGGTACAACCGGTTTTCTACCATGTTCCCCGTAAAAAAGATATCAGGGAGGGCATCATTATTTATATCCCCGACAGACACGCCACCACCCATATAAATGTAGGGATAGGTGAAGTAGTTAACGGAATCTGTTTCGGTTAAAATGTTGTTAAAATCAACTCCTGAAACCACATTGTCCAACAGCTCAAATCGAAGAAGCTTTTTTTGTACATTGTCCTTATAGCATCCCTGAATAAGTAAAGCCAAAAAAACCAGAAGTGAGGAAAAGGTTAGCTCCTTCTGGAAAAGTGATACTGAGAGACCATTCATAATTAGAATATATTTTACCTAATGTCTTTAAGAAAACATGTGACGGTTTTCCTGCAAAGTGATCCCTTCCTTGTTTTACGAAAAAGGATTTAAAGATCACCCCCGTGCCCTTGTCTGGCCTTTAACATCAATACAGACATGCTCGCAAAACGAAATATTTTCTTAGGGACACTAAATAACAAAGGTACGGTAGACGCCGTACCTTTGCTTTCTATTTTATTGCCATTCCGGATTTTGTTCCAATACATTACCACTGGCATCAATGGATGCCACAGGAATTGGGAATACCAAGTTTCGTGCAGCGAAGGTATTAGGGTTGTAATCAGGCAAAATACGTTGCTCGTTCGATATAAACTCTGATATTATCAACTCAGCATAAGCATCCCCATACCTAACAAGGTCAAATAAACGGTGCCCTTCCATAGCCAGTTCGAGCCTTCTTTCGTGACGTACCGCCTTTCTGGCGTATTCTACACTTGGAAAGTTCATATAAGGCTCAATCAGATATGTGGTCTCGTTCCCTTTCACCGGAGTCATGTTTTTAGCACGTTCCCTGACCCTGTTTACCAGTTCTAAAGCATTAGTTAATGACCCCGCTTCCACTTCGGCTTCAGCAGCCATCAACAAAACATCGGCAAATCGAATAACATTGTAATTAATTCCTGAAGACTGCTGTCCCCATGGACCAGCACCTTGGCTAGAGCCTAGCTCCCCATTTTTATACGTATTTTTTTTAGATAAATAAGGGCCTGACCATGATTGATCGCGAATCCATGCTTTACCCGGATGCAAACCAAAGCCATTAAAATCAACGCCTCTCCTTCCCACCGTATAATCTAGTCTTGGATCCACAGGTTCGTCATACAACGCAAAATCTGTAGGCGTTTCCCCATCCTCTTCAAAAGACTCAAGACCTTGATCATTGGCAATATCAGATTCATTATAAGTGTCTAACAAAGGCAACCCGTTGTTATCTGTTTTAAACGCATTAGTCAAATCTTGTGTAGGTTGAAAGAAACCACAGCATGATGCATAAGGACCCCCAGCGGGATGTGTTAACGTACCTCCAAGATTACCGTTTTCCGTGCCTGCTACGCCATCTTCGGTAGTAAATTGTATCGCAAAAATAGACTCAGAGCCATTTTCACCTAATTCTGTAAAATTATCCTGAAATTCAGTGGCCAGAACATAAGGACCATTATCTATGACATCATTAAGTAAGACCAGGGCTTCTGTATTCTTACCTTGTTGTAACAATACCTTGCCTAAATAGGCCTTAGCTGTCCATTGGTTTACCCTTCCGATTTCCGGTTGTGTTTCGGGAAGATTATCAATCGCAAATTGAAAATCAGCCTCGATATCAGACCAAACCGGACCGGTGTTAGGCACCTGGGAAGCGTCCTCTCCCGGTTGGATGTAAGGAACATTTTTCCAGATTCGTTGCAATTCAAAGTAAAAGTGACCCTTTAAAAAACGAGCTTGAGCCACAATATTTTCTGAATCGGCAACTCGGGCACCTTCAAAGATGACTTCATTCGCTTGTACAATTCCGGCTATCAGTGTTTCCCATTTCACCTGAAAGTACGGGTTGGCCGTATTATAAATATAGGTTTGCAATTCTTCAAGGTTAGGTTGGTCTGATTGATCACTTCCCTTGTGAGCGTCATCAGTCATTGCATCCATCCACCAATTATCTGCCGTTCCCAACCAGGGATCTCCCGTATTATTTCCGTAAAGGCGGGCATACGTCGCGTTCAGTAAAAATTCTAATGAACTCAGAAGTAAAGGTGAACCCTCACCATCAGTAGCTATATTATCAGGCGTTAGCTGACCCTGCGCAGGCGGTACGTCGGTAAAATTATCAGAACATGATACTATTACAGATACTAATGATATCAGAAATATTGAAAATATCTTTTTCATCTTATTCTTAATTAATTGAGTTAAAAACTTACTGTTACGCCAACCGTGTACGTTCTGGCTAAAGGGAATCGACCGTAATCAATTCCTAAATTCAAATTACCATTAGTCTGATTAGGCCGAGCACCTATTTCAGGATCAAGTCCCTCATAGTCTGTAATGGTTACCAGATTAGTGCCTTGAACATAAAATCGCACATTTGACAATCCTGTACTACTTATTAATTGCTCCGGTAGACTGTAACCCAGTTGAAGGTTTTTAAGCCGAACAAAAGAACCGTCCTCAACAAAATAACTGTTTGGATTACCTTCATTATTTACAATTTGAGTCGCATTAAACTGGGGTAATTCAGCACCTGGGTTTGAAGGAGTCCATGAATCGAGCACCCTGGTGCTCCTATTTCCATTAGGTACACTCGAAAAATCCGTAAAAACCTTGCTGTAGTTGTAAATATCGTTTCCAAGGCTTCCATTGAAGAAGATGGCAATGTCGAAGCCTTTGTATGCTAAATTTGCATTAAACCCAAAGGTAAAATCAGGGTGCGGGCTGCCTATAAATGTGCGATCGTCATCACTGATCACACCATTTCCGTCCACATCCCTGTATTTGAAACGTCCGACACCGTCTGCCGGGGACTCAAATCCTTGATCGGGGCTATTGGCCACTTCAGTCTCATTTTGAAAAATCCCTATCACTTCTCTACCGTAAAAATAGGATATTGGATTACCCACATCCATTCTGGTAAAGGTGTTCGTTCTAATCTGCGATCCTACAAAGAAGTCCGCATCTTCACTATTAATAGCCGTTACTTCATTGTCATAAGTAGAGATGTTAAAAGCAAAATCGTATTGTAATCCCGATTGTTTAGAGTAATTACCGTATTCAATGCTAAAATCAAAACCTCTATTTCGAATATCACCAATATTTTGATAAGCAGGAGTAATAGTAGATGCCAATCCTGCCGGACGTGGATTAAGTAATGTTCCTTCCGTTTCAATATTAAAATAATCAAAAGATAAGGTGAGATCACCTTGTAGGATACCAATATCCAGCCCTGCATTAGTTTGAGTTGAAATTTCCCAGGTAAGGTCAGGATTACCCACGGCAACAGTCACAAGCCCTGCAGATGAATTACCATCTCCCGATAAATCGTAAGCCGTAAGCGTTTGATCAAACCCAAGAACATCAAAAGTTGGGTTCGCTCTTGGAAGGGACTGATTGCCCATTCTACCCCAGCTAGCTCTCAATTTTAAGTTATTGATGAACCGTATGGATTCCATAAAGGATTCGCGGCTAGCCACCCAACCCGCACTAAGGGCTGGAAAAACATCGGAATTGTTTCCATCGTTAAATCGAGAGGTTCGATCATTTCTAAGGGTAACTGACGCTAAATACTTACCCTCATAATCATAGTTTATACGACCAAATACTGAAAATAAGTTGCTGCTTTGACGAAATGATCCACCTGAAGGTATTTCAACTGAACCCGTACCGGCGCCTATAACAACAAAATCTTCATCCTCCCTGAAAAAATCATTTTGCCTCACCTGTGATTGGTCAGAATCACTTCCAATTGACTCAGTTCCCACTAATACATTTAGATTATGAACATCTGAGAGCTTTAAATCATACGTCAGCGTATTGTTCCACACCCAATCGCTATTCGTGAAATTGGTTTCTAAGAGATTGTTAATTGTTACAGGCTCACTGTGCTCAGGGTTAACTGCGGTAAATGAGCGGCTATCGCCTGATATGTAGTCAATGCCAATAGACGATTTGAACGTAAGGTTTTCGATTATATCATATTCAAGATAGGCATCTCCAAAAGCACGGAACGTCCTGTTAAGATTACCCGCAAATGCCGCTCTTTCCAGTGATGCCACAGGGTTAGCTGCATTACCTAAGTTAGAAGCGTCAACTCCCGATCCGGCAAAATTACCGCCTGCATCACGTACAGGGATAAGTGGGTTGATACGATAAGCTAGCGCTATAGGATTATCGTCACCATCTACTCCAGGCGTAGGTTTTTGTTTTCCGAAAGAAACATTAAGATGTTCACCTACCCTGAGTTTATCCGTAATGTTAAACTCAGTGTTCATTCTACCTGTAAATCTTTCAAAACCTGTGTTTAACAATACACCCTCCTTATCCATATAACTCGCCGACATCATGTAGCGTCCTCTTTCACTCCCACCGCGAGCCGAGAGATAATAGTTCTGTACGGCCGCATTATCAAATATTTGGTCATACCAGTCCGTTCCCGCAGGGGCTACCGGAGTAATTCTATTATTTTCAAAACTGTAAGGTTGGCTAGGGTTACCGGACCCCAGAAATTCAGGTACAGTTCCGTCTCCAATCAAATTCGACCATTGTTCTGCATTCAAGAGTTCGGGTATATCCGCGGCCCGCTGGGTTCCATAAAAGGCATCAAAAGTAAACTCTGTTTTGTTTGCATTCCCTTTTTTAGTAGTCACTACAATAACCCCGTTGGCTGCCCTAGCACCATAAATAGAGGAGACGGAAGCATCTTTCAATACCGAAATACTTTCAATATCACCCGGGGCAATATTATTCAGAATGTTGGGGTCATTGGTTTGCATGCCATCTATGACGTAAAGTGGGTCATTGTTATTTGGTGTGCCATATCCCCTTATCCTGACAAGTGGAGCATTTCCTGGCTCTCCATCTGCCACCACAGTGACCCCTGCAATACGACCTTGAAATGCTTCTGAGGCGTTGGTTACTGGTATCTTAAAAGCATCTGATATGGGTACCAATGCTACAGCGCCGGTTACCTCTTCTTTTGACGAAGTGCCGTACCCTACTACTACAATCTCGGATAGTGACGTAACATCAGTCAGTAACGTAACATCTATAACCGAACGATCCCCCACCGTAACTTCTTGAGCAACAAAGCCGACAAATGAAAAAATCAATACGTCGGTATTTGACGCACTAATAGAGTAGTTACCTGTGAAATCAGTTATGGTCCCTTCAGAGGTACCTTTCCGTAAAATGCTAACACCGGGTAGCCCATCACCCGTTTCCGCATCCACCACCTTGCCTGTAACAGTTCCCTGTCCGTACATGGGAGCTACTAAAGCAAACAATAAAGCTGCGATCATACTCAGCTTCATAACGTCTTTGTAATCTTTCCTCATATTATTGATTTCGTTTAAGTAAAGTGAACAATGAAACAAATTCAAATTAACTAGGAAATCTCACTTTGTGACCTATGCAAACGTTACAAATAAGCTGGACAAACGTTTCATGAGCTTTGGCAAAAGCCAAAAAGCCCTGCTAGAGGGCCTTTTCTCTATATTGAGATGGGTTAACACCAAACTGTTTTTTAAAGGCAACTCGAAAATAATGCAGGTCAGTAAAGCCGACATCATACGTTACCTCCGCTATGGTCAGTTCGCTTGAATGGAGTAATTGTGCGGCTTTTTTTAAACGTATAGTACGTATGAATTCATTGGCCGATTGACCAACTGTTCCTTTAAGTTTTCGATAGAGTTGTACTCTACTCATGCCAATGGTGGTACACAAATTGTCAATCTGAAAATCTGATTCTGAGATGTTTTGTTCTATACAGGCGACCACCTTGTCAATAAATACCTTGTCTTTGGGCGCGAGAATACCTTCTTTAAGCTTGACATCAGATGAATGGTCATCCAGTACCTTACTTCTGATCCGATCCCTTGATTGCAGAATATTACTGATTTGGAGCTCTAATAATTTGGAATTAAAGGGTTTGGTAATAAAATAATCGGCACCATATTTAAAACCGGTTTGCATATCACTTTCAGCCGATTTTCCCGTCAACAGGATGATAGGGATGTGGGAAGTACGTTCATCATTTTTAACGGCCTCACATAAGTCAAAACCACTAAAACCAGGCATCGCCACATCCGATATCACGAGATCCGGGATAAGATCCTGGGCGAGTTGAACTCCTTTTTCTCCATGCTCTGCTTCAACAAGTCGATAGCTGCTTTCCAAATATTTACAAATATAGGACCTCATCTCAATGTTGTCCTCCACCACTAGTATCAGCGGAAATTCAGATGTTGAACCTGTGTCATACCTTGTTTCAAAGGCACTGTAATCATCAATAGAATTACCAATATCTATGTAAAAGTCCTCAGTTTGTTCGTCGTAAGGGCTTACTTCATAATTATCTACTATTTCATTTGTCTTGAGATGTTCTCGCCCTAGTGGAAGTGTAACGATAAACGTAGTACCTTGCTCCTTTACGCTGATCACCTCAACACTGCCTTTATGGAGATCAACAATCTCTCTTACCAGTGCCAAACCCACGCCCGTCCCGGTAGAATTATCATTCGCCACTCGGTAAAATCGATCAAAGATTTGGGGCTGATCTTCGGTTGAGATACCTATTCCATTATCTTTTACACAAAGTTCTACTGCATCATCTTTTTTTGCTAAAGAGAATTTAACTTCACCATATTCAGGAGTGAATTTAAAAGCGTTGGAAAGAAGGTTTAACACTACCTTCTCAATCTTGTCTTTCTCAAAAAACATCAGAATACGCTCATCAGGAAACTCACATTTAAAATTAATGGAAAGACGGTCTGCATAAGAGTTAAAAGAAAAAGCGACCGGCGCCACCACATTGACAAGGTCATTTTCCGCCGCTTTCAAGGTTACTACTTTAGATTCCAGTTTAGATATTTCTAATAGCCGGTTAATAAGTCGGAAAAGACGCTCCGCATTTCTCATTACTATTCTTAGTTGCCCCTTGAGTTCTTTTTCCTGGATTTTCTCGTTGATAGATTTCAAGGGTTCAAGGATGAGGGTTAACGGGGTCTTAAAATCATGCGATATATTTGTAAAGAACTTATTTTTTAACGAATCAATCTCTCGCATTCTTACCACCTCTAAGTGCTCTATTTTAAGATCGTTTTTAAGCCGTTCTCGATTTACAATATTCTGTCGACCTCTCCAAACAACTAAGCCAGCGAGCATCAAATAGGTAAAGTAGGCATAAACGGTCTTCCACCAAGGTTTATTAATCGTAATAGATAAGGAGGTACCATCCTCGTTCCACAGACCATCATTATTCGAGGCTTTAACCATAAAGCTATATCTACCGGGGGGAATATTAGTGTAATTTACCTCCTTGCGGTCTCTGCTGCTACGCCAGTCTTCATCAAATCCTGACAACTTGTATTGGTAATTCGTTTTTTCCGGTTGGGAATAATTTAAAGCATAAAAGCTAAAGAGTAAATCATTCTCAGAGTGATCAAGTTCAATTTCTTTGACCAAAGTGATATTCCGGCCATCCTGCACTTGATAGTCAGCATTATTAACTTTTAATCCGGTGAGATAAACCCTAGGCACATTTTTGTTTATTCCTATATCATTAGGGCGGAAGTGGTTGTATCCATTTATGCCACCAAAAAAAAGTTCGTCATCAAACGTTTTGTAGCACGCACTCTTAAAAAATTCAAGCGACTGGAGACCGTCCGACCTATCATAAACTCTAACTTCTCCCGAGGATAAATTCAGCCGGTTTAATCCCCGGCCTGTACTGACCCATATCGTACCATGTCGATCTTTAATTACACCGTAAACAACATTGCTAGAGAGCCCTTCGTTTGTGGTATAACTTGTTACATTATAGTCGCTAAGATCTATTTGACTTAATCCACTTCCCTCAGTCCCAATCCAAAGATTTTGATCTTCAGTCTCATACAGATAGGTTATTGAGTATTGAGCTGCCGCGGAATTAGTTACGTAATCGGTAACAAAGTGCTTCTTGTCTACAATAGTATTGTCTCTACCTACTTTAATCCGGAGCAGGCCATCTCCTTCTGTACCTAGCCACACGTAGCCCTGATGGTCTTGAAAAATCTTACGAACTTTATTGCTACCAATATCATCAAATCGCAGATAGCTAAATTCTTTAGCTACCGGGTTGTAGATATTTATGCCTTCCCTAAATGAAGAGATCCAAATTTGATTTTTGTCATCTACCATTAAATCATAGATGTTATTTCCCAATAAGCCATTCGATGAATTAAAATGAGTGAAGTAGTTCTCATTTTCTTTTTTAACACTCACCCCGCCCCGCCAGGTAGCTACCCACAAATCATTTTGGTGCATTGCTAAATCCAAGACCGCATTACTCGCGATTGTCGATTGATCTTCAGGATCATGCAAATAGACTGTAAATTTGTTAGTTTTTCTATCTAAATAGTTTAAACCGCCTCCGTCAGTACCTATCCAAAGATTGGAAGCTTTATCTTCCAAAAACGTGCTAACTACGTTGTAACTGAGTGTATTCTCTGAATTAGCTTCGTATTTAACATGATTGAACCTATTCTCAAATTCATCATATTTATAAAGGCCATTCTTGTAGGTACCAATCCATATTATACCCACGTCATCTTCAAAAATTGACCAAACGGAATTGTTGTTCATAATATTTACGGGCTTGTCCCAGCCAGACTCAAAATAAAAAATTCCGAAGTTCTCAGTGCCTAGCCAAAAACCTTGCTTGGAATCCCTGATCATCGAAATAATGGGTTTATCACTTATATCCGGATGATTAGTGAGTAATTTTTTAAAAGCGTAATCGTCAGAAGTTTTAACCACACTAAACAATCCTCCATTTGTTCCGATATAAAGTTGTCCCCCGAGATCCTCGATACTTCGGATTATTTTGGCGGAGTTGCCACTTTTGTCCATATCATACCTATAGAACTTACCTTTCTCCAAATCAAATCTGTTAACACCGGCATCCCACGTTCCGACCCAAATGTTTTGATCTCGATCTACGTTTATGGAGGAGATATGATTACTGGATAAGCTGAATTTATCTATGGGATTGTGTTTGAAATGATAGAATCTATTCTCTGCGGTATTTAAAAGACTCAATCCATCATTTGATGTACCCATCAGCAGGTTGCCGTTTTTTAGCAGGCAAATAGTATTTACATAATTACTAGCAAGCGAGTTCTTATCGCGTGGATTATTAATGTATCTTTTAAAGGTATCATGATAAGTATTGTAATAAGTAACACCACCACCGGAGGACGCTATCCATATATTGCCTGCTGTATCTCTGACCAGATTGGTTATGTTGCTATTAAGAATAGTGGAAGAATCATCTAACATATACAAGAAGTTGTCGAATTCTCCGCCTTTGAATCTATTAAGCCCATATCGGGTACCAACCCAAACAAACCCTAGACTATCCTGCGTAATGGAGGTCACCGAAGAATGTGATAGGTTTCCGGTAACCTGGTTCACCACGGGCTCATCAGAAAGATTCCCGGAGGATATGGATTGAAACAATAAAAATAGCAGCGCTAACATTGAATAGTACCAAGCTTGAAGTAGGCGAAGATATAAGATATATAAGCGAAGTATTCCAAAACTCGTGAGAAACGTTTGACCATGCTTAATGATCTATTAACCTTCTGTAGTAAACGTTTCAAATATCGAGATTTGAATCGTAACAGAAATTATGCTAAGATCCTAACCTTATGAAATCAAAGTTATTAACTTTTCTTCTTGTGGCGATTGTATCATCCATATCTAATCAATGTACCAAGAGTTATCCGGGAACATATAACACTACCGTTTCCAAGAGCGATTTTGTAGAACACTTACTTTCTAAACTGTCGCTTGAGGAAAAAGTCGGTCAAATGACTCAAGTCACCATTGATGTAGTGCTTCGAGAAGGCTCTAAGACTGAAATCGACTTAGAAAAACTCAAAGTAGCCATACAAGAAAAACACGTAGGCTCAATCCTAAATGTAAACGGCGGTGCATATAGCTTAGAAACATGGAAAACAATCATTAATACCATCCAGGATGTTGCGCTTTCTACGCCTAACAAAATACCAGTGGTCTACGGAATAGATGCTATACACGGCACTTCATACACGCTTGGGTCTACACTATTTCCACATAACATAGGCATGGCCGCCTCCAGGAACATTGAGCTAGCGTCTAGAGCGGCTGAAATTACCGCTAAAGAAACAAGAGCCTCGGGAATACGTTGGAATTTTGATCCCATGTTGGGTGTAGCCAGACAACCGCTATGGTCACGTTTTGAAGAGTCTTTTGGCGAAGACCCGCACCTCACCACACAGTTTGGTGTTGAAATCATCAAAGCCTATGAAGGAAAGAGTCTAAATGATATTACTACAGTAGCTTCATGTGCCAAGCATTTTATCGGGTATACCGCGGCCCAAAGCGGTAAGGACCGCACTCCTGCCTATATTCCCGAAAGACAACTTCGTCAATTCTATCTACCTCCGTTTCAAGAAGCGGTAAAGGCGGGTACATCAACCGTGATGATCAATTCAAGCGAAATTAACGGCATCCCGGTTCACAGTAGCAAAAAATTGCTAACCGACCTGCTTCGTGGAGAGTTAGGTTTTAATGGGGTAGTAGTTTCTGACTGGGAAGATATAATTCGACTTCACGTCAGAGACCGCATCGCAGCAACGCCAAAAGAAGCCGTCCGTATCGGCATAAATGCAGGAATTGACATGAGTATGGTACCTTATGATTACTCATTTTATGACTTACTATTGGAATTAGTAAATGAAGGTAAAATCTCAGAAAAAAGAATAGACCAGTCCGTTCGCAGAATATTATTGCTCAAAGAAAAACTGGGCTTATTTGAGAATGCTTATGTAGAAGAAGAAGCCATTAGCCAATTTAACAAGAAAGAATATCAAGAAACAGCCTATAATGCAGCTAAAGAAAGTATTACGCTTCTAAAAAATGATAATAATATTCTTCCCCTTAGCAAAAAGGCCAAGGTATTACTAGCAGGACCATCTGCAAACAATCTTTCTTCGTTACATTCAAGTTGGTCTTATACGTGGCAAGGTGATAATGAAAGCCTTTACCCTGCTTCTACACAAACGGTTAAAGAAGCCTTTGAAGAAATTATAGGCTCGGAAAATGTTTTATGTGCGTCTGATAAGACATATGATCATCCAAGCAATACGTCAGAAGATGTTATTAAAGTGCTCGCCAAAGAAGCCGATGTAATTGTGCTATGTTTAGGAGAAAGGGCCTATGCCGAGTCGCCAGGTGTTATTAATGACTTAACGCTGAGTCAAGATCAATTAACGCTAGCAAAAGCAGCCTCAACGTTGGAAAAGCCCATTGTTCTGGTATTGGTCGAGGGCCGCCCTCGGATCATTTCGGAAATAGAGCCGTTAATATCAGGTATTTTACTAGCCTACAGACCTGCTTCTATGGGTGCTAAAGCGATTGCTGAGGTAGTTTTCGGGGATCTTAACCCTTCGGGAAAATTGCCTTTCACCTATCCCAGGTTTACAGGAGACCTACTCACTTACGATCACAAACTATCAGAAACCTTTACCGAATATAAACCAGGTGATATTCATATGAATGGTTATAACCCACAATGGCCTTTC
Source organism: Bacteroidota bacterium (assembly GCA_039028075.1). Taxonomy (GTDB): domain Bacteria; phylum Bacteroidota; class Bacteroidia; order Cytophagales; family Cyclobacteriaceae; genus Fulvivirga. The sequence goes on from JBCCIX010000012.1 coordinate 23,410, forward strand.
GGGTTTGGTTTAAGCTACACTGACTTTACGTATGGAAATATTCAGATCAGCAATACCAGATTGCAAAGTAATGAAACACTAACGGTTCAGGTTGATGTTAAAAACATCGGTCCCAATGATGGAAGTATCGCCGTTGAAATGTATTGCCGTGATTTGTATGCATCCGTCACGCCCCCGGTAAAACAACTTAAAGGCTTTAAGAAGATACGTTTGAACAACGGACAGCAAAAGAACGTATCTTTTGAAATAAAACCCTCGGACCTGTTTATAATAGACCAAAATAATAATCAGGTAGTGGAAGAAGGTGATTTTGAAGTTATGATAGGAAATCAAAAGGCAAAATTCACATTTCAAAATTAATCGTTGAGTTACTTCAATAATTTTTCTTGCTCAACCAAAAACCCCTGAAGTACAATTCCGCGGAATAAAAAAGTAGCGGTGGATTTAAACAAAAAAAGGTAGCTCGAATGAACTACCTTGATAAAAACTGGCAACGACCTACTCTCCCACGTGTTACCGCAGTACCATTGGCGCTGATGGGCTTAACTTCTCTGTTCGGAATGGG
>JBCCIX010000013.1:0-23643 GCA_039028075.1 Bacteroidota bacterium
AACAAATAGTAGAAGAGAAGTGAGCGCCTCATAAATCTGGGTGGGGTATCTTGCCACACCGAAAGCCTTAACCCTAGCGGTAAAACTGTTATCCACATTTTGGGTGAGTTTGTAATCCAGCTTTTCTGGTGCTGTGATGTGATCATTCACATAATATCTTCCGCCATTTAATAAGCCCGCAAACCTACCGTTAATATATCTGTTAAGGCTCTCTTGAGTGAGCACATCCGGTTGATTCTTGAACTTTACTTCGATCGTTAATGGTACTTTCCCGTCGGTTAGATCCCTACTTTTATCCTTGACGGCTTCGATTTCTTCTATTGGACTGCTATCTGCTATAAAGGGAGAGTTACTAAGATTTTTTGCGAAAACAACTCCGTAATCAGAGCCGGTAGGGATTCCATAAATCTCGGAATTCATAAAGTTTCCTATCCTGATTAAGCAGCCGGTTAACGCTACCACAATTACGATCCTGTCGACTACTTGGAGCCAATTTTGGTTGGGCCTTTTAACCTGCTTAACCTTGAGGCTAATTGGGATTATATACCACCATTTGGTCGTTATCTCGTAGCGTGTATACAGCCATAAAGCGAAAAGAATGCCGAAAGCTGCGCCATGGCTGGCCAGACCACCTTCCCAAATTTTAATGATGAGGATAGGATCAGCCAGATATTTATCAGGTTCGTAAAAAAACACGTGCCCTAATCTTGCACCGAGTATAGTGGCGATTACCATAAATACCGTCAAGGTCTCCACATCTTTCTCCGGCTTACCTTCCTTTCGATACATATAAAACATGATTTGTTGGCTAATTAAAAAGCCTAGAGCGAAAAGCAATCCGTACCATCTCACAGGTCTCCCTGCAATTAAAGGAGCCCATTCAGGAAAGACAAACATATCAGGGTCTGTGCTCCAGATAATAAAACTCAAGAAATCCATGCGGCAAACTTAATGAAATAATGTAGACTTAAATCATATGTATTATGCCTTATCAAGGTCAGCAAGCTCTTGTTCAAAGCCACTGGAAAGAATCGGAAATCTACACCAGGTTCTCGGGTCTACATTGAACGTATCTAGGTGAAAGGCAGGGGCTATACGTTCTCTTTTCCATTGGTTACGGCTCCATAGTTCAAAGAACTTTTTTATGTGGGATTTGAGCAAAGTATCATCCGCGAGGGCTTTCATTTTTAGTTCCAAATACACTTCTAAAGGCGATTTGTGATCTCGTATTGCCATTTTTTCTATTTCTACCATGATGTGATAGGGCATCAAGTCATCCTCGTCAGTTTGTACGTTGTGCAATGGTCTTAGCTCTGCACTAGGCTGAAGGTTATTAACGTAACGCAATGATGTGTAACCAAGCCCATCCTCGGCCCACCTTAGCCAATCCCTAACGAAATGTTTGTCCACGGCGGCGATAGGGGCAAGACTACCACTGGTATCGCCATCCATAGTCGTATAGCCAACATCGCCCTCGCTTCGGTTAGAGGTAGTGAGCAACAAAGCATGGTGAATATTCGCCAACATCCAGATAACGGGAGATCGGCCTCTGGATTGGATGTTCTGCAAAGAGATATCATCGTTCTCCCAGTTTAGATTCCTTCCCAACGCGGATTCTATTTTTGCGCTGTACGATTTTACTTCATCATCTATGAACCAATTGTAAAAGGCGGCACCTATCTCAGAAGTCAGGTTTTTCGCGGATTTAAAAGTCTCTTTTGAGGAGTTGGTGGTTCCTTGATAGACGCAAGTCAATAATTTACGAACTACCTCCTTGTCACTTTTGCAATTCGCCAATTTTCCTATTCCTAGCTTCTGCTTGAAAGCTTCAATCCCTAATTCGGCAATACCGCGCTTGACCATTTCTGAGACCATAATAGCTATGGTAGACGAATCAGCGCCGCCACTTAAGGATAGAACAAAGCCTTGAGCTTTACTTTTTCTTAAGTAATCAAATAGCGCTAGTGCACTGGCTTGCGTAAATTCTTCGTATTTATCTCTCCTAAAATCATTAACTACATAATGTTCTGACTCACGCTTTGTGTCTACATCTGCGTAAACGACATTCACATTCTTGAACGATAACCATTTATTTCGCTGTAAAAGTTGCCCGTCTTTAGCCATTAATATCTCACCGTCATATATCATTCTACCGGCCTCATTACCCAGCAAATTAGCGTAGAGATAGATACAATTAAATTTACGTGAACTGCTGGTGATGAGCGCTTCACGGTCACAGGTCTTACCAAACGCAAAATGGCTTGCGCTGGGATTGACAATCAGATTTACACCTTGTTTCACAAGTCGGCAAGCAGGCCGATCTTCCCTCCAGGCATCTTCACAAATTTCGAAGCCCACTTTTATACCTTTGAAATCGATCATTAAATCACCAATGGGCGTTAGCTGGCCGCCTATCAATATTTGTTTTTTGCAGTGAACAGGCCACGGGATGAACCACCTTGGCTCATAATGAACCCCATCTCTAGCCATATTTTGCTTCGCATATATGCCCTCAATCCTACCATTATCGATAAAAGCACAGCAGTTATAAAATAATCCTTCATGTTTGAGCGGCACGCCGACTACCACAGCGATGCCCTTTGAATATGCCGCAACTTCTACCAATAAGTCATGGGACTTTTCATAGATCCATTCACTGAGGAAAACATCTTCGCATCCGTAACCTGTCAATGAAAGCTCGGGTAAGCATAACAATTCTATCCTATGATTTTTGGCAAGGTCTATAGCCGTTCGTATATTGGTCATATTATTTGACCAATCCATTGGTGTCTGATTTAATGCCGCCCCTCCGATTCTAATTTTGGCCATTCCGTACTTCTGGATCTTCTGTCAGATTAATTTTAAAATTCCGCAAGTTTTATGGGCAGCATCTTGCTCAGCCTTTTTCTTGTTAAAACCTTGACCTGTGCCAAACGGCTCGCCCTCAATGTATACCATGGCCGTAAATTCTTTGAACTGCTTTTGGTTTTTAATATCAATAATTTCAAACTTTATGTTTTTGTTTTCCTTTTGACCCCATTCAATAACCATACTTTTGTAGTTATGGTTTGACTGGACAATTTCATCAAGATTGAAATAGGGGATAAGTAGCTTCTTCCAGATGAATCGCTTACAAAATAAGTAACCTTTATCCAGGTAAACAGCTCCGACAAAAGCTTCCAGTGTGTCACCATAAAGCGACTTATGCGAAAGTTTGCCCTTATTGCTTTGGTCGTATTCTATGATGGACTCCAGGCCCAATGTCCTGCCGAGGCCGTTTAGGGATTCTCGATTGACGATCCTAGATCTGATTTCAGTTAGAAACCCTTCTTCTTTGTACGGAAATTTTCTGAAGAGATAATCAGCAACAGCTGCACCTAATATAGCATCTCCAAGGTATTCAAGTCGCTCGTTCGATTCTCTAATACCGCGAATGTTTGTTTTTGCAATAGACGAATGTTTGGTAGCCAATACAAAAAGCGACAAGTTAGTAGGTTTGCTACCTACGATGGTCTCTACCGCAGCGATGAGACGTTTTTCACGTTCTGTTTTTTTTCTGAAGGTGTTTAAAAATCGCTTTGCAGAGCGATACACCTTTTAATTTTCTAGTTTTTTGAAAATTATGGAAGTGTTGTGACCTCCGAAGCCAAAAGTATTACTGAGCACTACATTTAAGTCACGCTCTTTAGCTACGTTGAACGTTAAATTCAACTTGTTATCCAGCTCATCGTCATCTGTGAAATGATTTATAGTAGGTGGTACCACGCCGTTTTGGAGGGCCAGTATACAGGCCACAGCTTCGATGGCCCCTGCAGCTCCTAAGAGATGTCCCGTCATGGACTTCGTTGAACTTATATGAAGATTATAGGCGTGTTCTCCAAACACTCGCTTAATGGCAAGGGTCTCACTTATATCTCCCAGGGGGGTGGAAGTACCGTGCACGTTTATGTAGTCAACCTCTTCGGGCGCTATATGCGCATCTGAAAGCGCATTAATCATAACGTTCGTTGCTCCTAGGCCCTCAGGATGGGGTGCGGTAATATGGTGTGCATCTGCTGACATTCCACCTCCTATTAATTCAGCATAAATTTTAGCCCCTCGAGCGGTCGCATGTTCATATTCCTCTAGAATGAGAGCAGCCGCACCTTCACCTAAAACAAAACCATCACGATCTTTATCAAAAGGTCTTGAGGCTGTTTCCGGAGAATCATTTCGCTCTGAGAGCGCTTTCATCGCATTAAACCCACCCATTCCGGCTTCGGTAACAGCGGCTTCGCTACCCCCACAGATGGCAATATCCATATGTCCGAGTCGAATGTAATTTAACGCGTCTATTATCGCATTCGTTGCGGAAGCACATGCGGACACCGTCACGAAATTAGGCCCTCTAAAACCATACTTTATAGAGAGATAACCGGAACTAATGTCTGCGATCATTTTAGGGATGAAGAAAGGGTTAAATCTAGGAGTATTATCATTTAGTGTATAACTCCTTACTTCCTCCTGAAAGGTCTTAAGACCCCCAATACCGGAGCCCCAAATAACACCGGCTTTATCTAAATTAGTAGAATTTAGGTCGAGCGCAGAATCTTTTATCGCTTCTTCCGAAACCACCAATGCATATTGCGTAAAAGGATCCAATTTTCTCGCTTCTTTTCGATCAAAATGATCTTCGGCGTTGAAACCCTTAACCTCGCATGCAAATTTGGTTCTGAATTTTTCTGCGTCAAATTGGGTGATTGGCGCTGCACCACTTCTTCCACTGACTAGACCTTGCCAATAGTCGCCAACTGTATTTCCGATGGGAGTGAGAGCACCTAAACCAGTAACTGCTACTCTTCTAAGAGCCATAAAAACTAATCAGGTCTGACTTGTATTTTATTTAACGTTTTCTTCGAGATATGAAATTGCCTGCCCAACAGTGGCGATGTTTTCTGCCTGATCGTCAGGGATAGAAATATTGAATTCTTTTTCAAATTCCATGATTAATTCAACAGTATCTAATGAGTCAGCCCCTAAGTCATTAGTGAAGCTCGCTTCAGGAGTTACCTCAGACTCTTCCACCCCAAGCTTATCGATAATGATAGATTTAACCTTTTGTGCTATTTCAGACATGTTTGTAATGGTTTAGTTAAAATATCTGCAAAGAAATACATTATGGTAATCATTGCCAAACAATTTAAACAAACTTATTAAGCCCCATTTTTTAGCAAAAATGATGATTAAAAGCCGTTTTAAGCCTCTAATTTTGAGTTGTTTATGGCTATAAAGAAAACTCATCTCAAGGCTGAATTTAATTATGACTTCCTACTTTTTGGCGTAAGTTCATCCATTAAATTTTTTAAACTTGCATGGGCCATAAATAAACATTTAAATCTGCAGCTGATACGGCAGCAGGATCATAAAATTGTTTTGAAAAATGCTAGAGAGGTTGGTTTTGGTGTTTACTTATGGCAGTCGGAGACTGGGAGTATTGAATTGTTTAAAAATAAGAGTTTGGACGGTGGTTTGAACTACTTAGTGTCGGAGCACAGTCATTTCGATTATCTAATCAGAGTAGATCGTTCTTTGCAATCGTTTTCGAAAGAAGAAATGATAAAACAATTAAGGGATGTGCCATGGATTGAATATATTGCCTCCCTTGAAGTTACTAATCTTAAATCCAAGGATAATTTCCTAAGTTGAATAATGGCTCAAGAAATACACTTTAACAAGACGAAAATTATTGCTACGGTAGGACCGGCTTCCAATAATAAAGAAACGCTCAGGCATCTCATTGAAACTGGAGTTGACGTATTCCGACTAAATTTTTCGCATGGTACTCACGATGATCACTCTACTGTGGTAAAATATGTCAGAGAATTGAATCGTGAATTGGGTACGCATGTATGTCTATTGCAAGACTTACAAGGTCCTAAAATCAGACTAGGTGAAGTAGAGAAAGGAGCAAGGGTCCATAAAGGCGATGAATTCGTTATTACGGTGGATGATACCGTAGGTAACAGTGAAAAAGCAAGCACGGTGTATACGGACCTGCCAAAAGATGTTAAAGAGGGAGATACCATTTTGATTGATGATGGTAAAATTGAATTAGTAGTCAAATGGGTGAAAGGCAATGAGGTTATCACCAAAGTTAAATATGGAGGAAAACTCAAATCAAGAAAAGGCATCAACTTACCATTTACTAAGGTATCTGCACCATGTTTAACGGAAAAAGATCTAAACGATCTTGAATTTGGTTTAAATAATGATGTTGAATGGATAGCGCTATCATTCGTCAGGGAGGCACAAGATATTATAGCTCTTCGAGATATAATTAAAGACCATGGGAAATCCAGTAAAATCATTGCAAAGATTGAAAAACCTGAAGCGATTGAAAATATAGATGCTATCATCAGCGAGACTGATGCGATAATGGTCGCGCGCGGTGATCTCGGTGTTGAAATCTTCATGGAGGAGGTTCCCATGGCGCAAAAGATGATCGTAAATAAATGTAATCTTGCCGCGAAACCCGTGATTATAGCCACTCAAATGATGGAAAGTATGATCGAAAATCCGAGGCCAACCAGGGCTGAAACCAACGATGTTGCTAATGCTGTCATGGATGGAGCAGATACCCTAATGCTTTCGGCAGAAACTGCTGCGGGCATGTATCCGGTTGAGGTGATCAAAAGTATGGTGAACACTATTACAAGCGTGGAGCGACAAGCAGATGTCTATTTTCGTCATGATTTACCCGATCAAGAGGACCCTTTGTTTTTAAATAATAACATTATGCTGAATGCTTGTCGCTTGGCAAAAGCATCCAAAGCCAGCGCTTTAGTAGGCATGACACAATCTGGTTACACGGCCTTCAAATTGGCCTCACACCGGCCAAAAGCCAATATATTTATATTTACAAGTAACGAACCACTATTGAATACCATAAATTTGATCTGGGGCGTTCGAGGGTTTTATTACGATAAAGAGGTAAGTACAGATGATACGTTTGCCGATATTGAGGAGATTTTAAAAAGTGGAGGTCATCTAAAAGGTGGTGATGTACTTATTACAACAGCGAGTATGCCCATTCAAGAACGGGGCAGGACCAATACCATAAAGCTTAACGTTGTTTCTGAATAATCTATTTACTCGGTTTAACTAAGATGACCTGTTCCCGGTGCACCAGTACGGCTCCGGCAGGATCACCTTTCCTTTTCCTGACGTACTTTCTTGGCGTGTAGATTACGGGGCACAACGTTTCGTTCCTGTTTTTAGAATGGAAGGCTGCAAGCTCGGCGGCCTTTTCAATTAAAGTTTTAGGAAAAGGTTTACCGGGTAATTCCCGAACTATAACGTGGGAGCCTGAAACACCTTTTGCATGTAGCCATAGATCGTTTTTTTGGCTAAAATTCCGAAGCATTGTATCATTAGATTTGGCATTTTTACCAATCTGAATGGTATAGCCCAAAAACTCTACTTCAGAATACGGTTTATAAACTTCTTTTTTAGTCAGTTCAGTTTCAAGCTTAATGACCTTTCTTAGTTCTTTCAGGTTTTCACTTCTTTTTACCGACTTAACTTGTTCAAGCAACTCCAATTCTAACTCTTGCTTAGAGGCTATATTTTTTCTGAGAATCTCCAATTCTTTGTGTTGGTTTTTTGATTTCCGGTAGTAGTTCTCAGCGTTTTTTTGAGGGGTTAAGTTTTTGTTAAGCTTAATATTGAGCAGTTTGCCTTTATTGTAAAAGTTTTCTAACTGCACTCTATCTATGCCGGACGGGATTAAATGCAGGTTTGCCATGAGAATATCAGCGATTTGGGAGTAGCTTATTTTTGTTTTCAGTCCTTCTAACTTTTGAGAACCTGTAATGATGTATTTTCTTGCTTTCTGCAATTTTTGACCCAGTGCGTTCAACGCTGTATTCTTTTCTTTTTCAAACGCTTCTAGTTGTGTCTTATAAATAAAAAAGTGGTTTATCGCATCGAATGGATCGTCGTAACTTTCAAGTATCTCGCCAACTATGACCAAAGATAAATGCAGAACGCCTTGATCTCTACAAATGTGAATTTTACCATTTTCTAACTCTCGAAGCACGTTTTGAATGAGATGCCAACGTTTATCCAAGGATAGTTCCTGGAAACCGCGATCGTTCAGATAGGACTTTACAATCTTTCCAAAAGTAGGATACAATACAGCGTAATCACCATGATGTTTTTTAAAGTTTTCATAAGATTGGCCCAATAACCTGTCTAACCTTGCTAGTGACAGCTGAAAATCATTTTTTAAATTATTCTTAAATAATTTCAATGGTGTTGAACCTTGAAACAATATCAGGTTGGACCGATTACCGTGCATTTTAAACAGTAAGCCAAAGTCGCCTTCAAATTCAAGCATAAAACACCGCTCGTTTTTAAACAGTCTTATACCGGTAACTATGGCATTTTTCAGTTCTACAAACAGGTCTACGCTGTTTTTTTTGGCTCTGTGAAAAGTTCCTGGAAAGGAAAGGCAGCTGAAACCGGAACTTAACGCCGCCCTAATGATAAATCCATTGTTAAATGTAATAATGAGTTCATCCTTGTTTTGAGAAAAACAACTGGAAAAACGGCTGCCCTCAACTTTTGATTGTATCGAGGGAATGAGCCTTTTTAAGAAGTAAAAATTATTATGCAAGGAAGATATTAAATTGTAACCTTGAGTCCATCATGTGCCAAAAATACATTTTGAGGAAGTATAGACTCGATGCTTTTATGGCTTCCCATTTTATGACTGATATGCGTAAAGTATGTTTTTTCAGCCCCTATAATTTCAGCCATTTCCAACGCTTCTTTCAAGTTAAAATGAGATATGTGATCTTCTTTTTGCAGTGCATTAAGAACCAGTACTTGGGATCCCTTGATCTTATTAATTTCGCTTTTACTAATGGCATTGGCATCTGTTATATACGTAAAATCTTTCACCCTAAAGCCATAAACGGGTAATTTATAATGCATTACCTCTATGGGAATGAATTCAATACCTGCAATGGTCAGGGGTTGACCGTCCAGTTCGTTAGTTTCTATTTGTGGCGCTCCTGGGTATTTTACTTCTGCGAAAATGTAACTAAACTCTCGCTTCAGTTGAGTTAAAACTACATTTCGGGCATAGATGGGTATGTGCTTTTTTTGTTTGAAATTAAACGCCCTTACGTCATCAAGGCCGGCAGTATGATCTTTGTGCTCATGCGTAAAGATCACGGCATCAATAGACTGAATTTTTTCGCGTAACATCTGCTGCCGGAAATCCGGTCCCGTATCGATCACAAAGCTCTTGCCTTCCACATCTATGTGAACTGATGTTCTAAGTCGTTTATCTCTAAAATCTAACGACTGACAAACCTTACATTGACAAGCAATAACCGGTACACCTTGAGAGGTACCTGTACCCAAAAAAGTTATGGTCAAAGCTCTAATTCAGTTTGCGAAAGTTCAAGATACAGTTTCGCATTAGTTTCACTTAAGCCATCTAAGTCAATTTCTATAGACTTAAGAATTTCAAGCAAGCAATTGATCTTACCGTCAGTAGCGAAGAATTTATTAATCACAATCACTTTGGTATCTTTTAAAAGACACCATCCTGATTGGAAATTACCTCTTTCGTACCTGAGTACGTATTCAGATTCGGCAATCAGATCTTCAAGCTTGTTTAAAAAATGCTTGGAGTATTTAATTACCATCTTAGATATCAAGTGTATTTTTTTACCGCACTAACTAAGGCGTCATAGTCTAAAGGCTTGATTAAATAATCATTGATACCTATCTCATCAAAATCCTCTTTACTGTAATTCTTATAGTTTCCGGAGATGGCAATGATAGGAACATTCGCTTTTTTTGAATCTTTGTTTTTTCGAATCTGACTGGCTAATTCCATACCATTGGCACCTGGTAAAATGATATCAAGTATTACAACATCGTAGTCATTATTTTCGATCTCATCCAAGACATTGGTACCGGTTTTGGTTCCTTTAATTTCATAACCCTGACCCTGGAAGATTTTCTTAGATAATGTCTGAATTACAGGGCTGTCATCAGCAAGTAAAATTTTTTTGGACATGTTGTTAAATGTTTAACGTCTTATTTCATTTTGCAAAGCGTTAAAAAGTAGACGCAGCTTATTTAAATCACCGTCAAAAGTAGTATATTTTTTTGTTTTTGTTAGGTCTTCCATATATTCAGCCCAGGAGGCAATCTGTTCTATCCCTAATGTGCCTGCGTTCCCTTTGACAGTATGGAGTATTTCAGAGGCTTTTTGGTACTTATTTACATCAAGTAACTTCTTTAGCAGATTGAGTTGATCTTCTAATTCCTGTTCAAACTCTTTCAAAGCCCGGTCCACCATTTCTACACCGCCGTAGGAGATTAATTTGTTCAGTACTTTTTCATTCAACACCTTTTTATCGTGAGAATTCGGTACTTCGTGGTGGTATGGAGCTCTATTATTTTTATCTAACCACCGTTCTACGGTTTTAATTAGGTTTACCGGATCAATCGGTTTGGCGATGTAGTCTTGCAGTCCGTGTCGATCTAATTTTTCACCTCTTGTATAAGCCGTCATAGCTAGGATAGGTGAAGTTACACCCATTTCTGACCGCAACTTCTCTGTGGTCAAAAGACCATCCATACCCGGCATTTGGATATCCATAATTATAACCTCAAATTCCTCAGTGCTGCAAATTCTGAGGGCCTCGAAGCCGCTGATAGCGGTCTGAACTTTGGCACCTGCCTGACTAAGGATTTCAGAAGCCAACTGCAGATTGATGACATTATCATCTACCACTAATACTGAACTGTGCTTCTTAAGTTTTAGAGAGCTCCGTTCCGTTCTATTTGGTTTTTTGGAATCAGAAACCACTGCTTTAAATGTGAACCAAAATTTACTTCCATGTCCCTTTTTAGATTCCACGCCGATTTTCCCGCCAAAAAGCTTAACCAGACTCTTAGAAAGGTATAGCCCAAGTCCGGTTCCTCGGTAAGATTTTTGGTTAGAACTATCTAATTGGGAAAAACTTTTGAAGAGTTTTTTCTGGTCTTTTTCTGAAATGCCGATGCCATCATCTTCAACGGTTCCCACCAGCCATACAGATGAACCCTTTACGTTTTCCACGCTTATAGTGACTGAAACTTTACCACCTCTGTGCGTAAACTTAATTCCATTTGAGAGAAGGTTGGAAAAAATTTGAAGTAGCTTGATTTCATCGGTCAAAATCCTTTCGGGTACCCTCTTATCTAGCAAAAAGCTAATTTTGACTTGATTATCAATAGCTTGTGCATTGTACAAATGCTTCAGCTTATCGATTAATTCAGATAAAGCAACGGGAACAATATTGAGCCCCATTTTGCCTGCCTCGATTTTCGAGATATCGAGTAAGTCATTCAGAAGATCTAAGAGTATCTCCGCTGAACTTCTCAGCGAATTGACGTGTCGGACCTGCTGATCATTAAGATCACTTTGAGATAAAAGATGGGCCATGCCCATTATTCCGTTAAGCGGTGTCCTAATCTCATGGCTCATATTAGCCAAAAAGCGCTCTTTTATTCGTAACGACTTTTCAAGCTCGGCTTTTGAATCCTTTAGCTCAAGGTTTGTTTTTTTAAGCAATGAAATGTCTCGTGCAACGCCTTCAATATAACTTGGGTCTAGATTATCATACACTAAGTTGAGATTACAACTACACGCAATTTTTTTTCCCTTCTTATGAATTAGGTCAAATTCCAGATTTTGAACCTGACCTGCGCTCGCCAGTCGTTTGAGTAGAGATTTTGTGGTATGCGTATACTCGTAAAAATTTTGTATGTTTTTGCCCCGTAGTTCCTTTTCCGTATATCCAGTTATGGGCCTTACAGATGGACTTAGCATGGTTATTTTTCCATCAAGCGTGCACCTGAAATAAAGGTCCTGAAAAGACTCAAAAATAGTCCGAAATTTTCGCTCAGACTCCTGGAGATCAATCCGAGATTGCATTTTTTCAGTAATATCATAGGCCACACCTGAAACGGCTATAATTTTACCCCGATTATCATAAGTCGGATTTAGAGAAACACCTTTCCAGACTACTTGATCATCTTTAGTAAGTTGTATTTCGAAGTTGAGTAATTGACCTTTTACAGCTTTACCGTACCTGTACTTCCAGAATTTATCGGATTTGAGTGTTTTTACAGTGTCTCCTTCGAAAAAAGTTATTTTACTTTTTTTATCATGAGAGAACAGCTCTCTAAAATAGTTCTGATTAAAAGATATGAGTTCGAAGTCCGTATTAACCGACCATACTATGAGATTGCTTCCTTCTAAGACTGAGGTATTTACGATATTTCTAGATTTCTCCAGGGCTACTTCCTCTTTCAGCCTTTTGATGGTAGATTTAAGTGCATCTATAGTCTCCACAGTTGTAAATAAACGATTTTTAGACGTTTATCACGCGATGAAATGAAACCGACCCTGATATCCGTTGTTGGCCCGACCGCCGTTGGCAAAACAAAGTTAGCCTTGGAGTTAGCCAGACATTTTAAAACTGAGATTATTTCTGCCGACTCTAGACAGTGCTATCGAGAAATGAGTATAGGAACGGCTAAACCCACCCGTGCGGAACTACAAGAAGTAAAGCATCATTTTATAAACTCTCACTCCATTCACGATTATTTTTCAGCCGGAGAATTTGAAAGACAAGCGCTTACTCGGTTAAAGGAATTGTTCCGTTCCTTAGAAATAGTTGTGATGGTTGGTGGGTCAGGTTTGTATGTGGATGCACTTACAAAAGGGCTAGCAGAAATACCTAAGATCGCGTTAGAAATAAGGAAGCGGTTGATGGAGCGCTTTGAATCAGATGGGCTCAGCAGCCTTTACAACGAACTAAAACGAGTTGACCCGAAATATGCAAAAGTAGTGGATAGATATAATCAGCGGCGCATAATCAGGGCACTTGAGGTATATTATGGAACCGAAAAGGCCTACTCTTCATGGCGAAATCCGGGGAATGTCATTAGACCCTTTACTATTTTAAGCATAGGTTTGGAACAACATAGAGAAGTTTTGTATCAAAGGATTGACGAGCGAATGGACATGATGATTGCCGCAGGTTTATTTGATGAAGCGGCATCATTACATCGTTATCGAAGGCTTAATCCTTTGCAAACTGTGGGTTACAAAGAAATATTTGAGCATATAGAGGGTAATTACGATTATGAAGAGTGTGTGAGGGTATTGAAACGAAATTCAAGGCGGTATGCCAAACGACAATTAACCTGGTTTAAGAAAAATGATCAGACGGAATGGTTTGACGCAGCGGACAGTAGAAAGGTTTTGAATCGTATTGAGCTGATGTTACGTAGTAACTTTTAGGGTGTAAATTGAAATTATTCTAACTTAGAAGTTGTTGACAGAGATACTTTACGATCATGAGAACAGTAAAATCTATGTTTTTTATCTCATTGGTTACCGTTTTTTTTGGCTTTAATTCCTCCAATGAGTCGACGGTAGAATGGCTGTCTTTTGAAGAGGCGGTTGAAAGATCGAAAACGGAGAAGCGTAAAATATTTATAGATGTCTACACGGATTGGTGTGGCTGGTGTAAGGTGATGGATAAAAACACCTTTAACAATCCGAAAATCGCCCAGTATTTAAATGATAATTTTTATCCCGTAAAATTCAATGCCGAGCAGAAGGAAGACATCCAATTTAATGGAACTACCTTTAAGTTTGTTCCATCCGGAAGAAGAGGTTACCATGAGCTGGCAGCCGCACTTTTGAATAGTAAATTGAGCTATCCTACCGTTGTTTTTCTCGATGAGAATTTTGCTATGATCCAACCACTTCCAGGCTACCAAAAACCTGATCAATTTGAGAAAATAGTAAAATTTATAGGAGGTGACCATTTCAAAAATACCAGTTGGAAAGAGTGGCAGGCTGATTTTGTATCAGGTTTATAGGTTAATATTGTTTCAGATAGTACCCGGGAAAAAGAAAAACATAGTATTTCTACATCCTTCATCTTGTTGGAACTCAAACCGTTTATTGTCATAGCTAGCTTCTATCTTTTTTCTTAGATGATTTACAAAGTCGTAGATATGTAGTGGGTCCCCGGGATCAACCCAGTTAAAGTCCAAAGGGAGTCTGTTCTTAAGCCCGATACTATTTGCAAAAGCGCTAAAATTACTTGTAAGTACCAAACGCAAAAAGTTCATTTCCCGGTAGCTGTCCGTTGCAGGGTAAATACAAGGGTTGCCGTACCTACGGTGCCATTGCAAATTTCTGGAGCTATCTGGTTTCAGGTTTGCTGAAGTGAGAGAAACCAAAAATTCCAACTCGTATTAACGGTTACCTTTAGACCTACTGATCGCTGCTTAGCAAACCGAATCAACAAATTCAGCTGTGAAGGTGCTGTCTGCATCCTTGACTTGATATATTGTAAATTTTGCTTGTGCATGAGCACTACTTAAAAAAGATGTTAAGGTGAGTGAGAGCAAAAAACTAAACCTAACGAAGAAAAGCATCACTTAAGGTCTGAGCACTGATGTCATCAGCAAAAAGCAGCAGTAAAAGGAAAAGGATTATAATGACGATATACACCAGCTTCTTCCGGTCATTGTACAGCATCTGTCTAATTCCGGAAGTGCTGTAATACTTTTGATATTGCCTGAGGAAACCATCGAAGTCACGATAACTTTGAACAGTAGAAAGACTAGGTGCAGGAGAATTTATCTTAACTCTTATTTTAGTCATGGTATTTAATTTCTTTTGAGATCTTCCTCAACTTATCTATTACTCTATAGGTCTTTATCTTAGCGTTTACTTCCTTAAGGCCAAGCAAATAACCTATTTCTTTAAATGATAATTCTTCAAAAAATCTTAATTCAATAAGTTGTATTTCTGCTTCATTTAACTGTTCCAGCAATACCGGTACTAAGATACAAGGATCGAGTACGGGAGTAGAATAGTCAATTTCCGAGATTATTATGTTCACATGGTCATCAGTGATATGTACAACCCTATCCATTTTATGTTGTTCTCTAAAAAACAGGTTTATTTCGTTGATCGCTACTCGGTACAACCAGGCTGAAAAGGGTACGCCTTGATACTTGTATCGGCTAATATTTTTCAGACTCTTAAGAAAGACCCTTGAAGTAACTTCTGCGGTAGCGTCAAGGTTATCCAGCCTTTTCTGGATAAATAAAAACAGCCGATCATAGTATTTTAGGTAAATAGGGGCAAAATCCTCGGGGTTTTTCTGAGCCCTTTTTACCATATCATACTCTTCTAAAATTTCGGCTTCACTTTTATGATAGGAAAGTGCCGCTGTGACGGCTGATAGTGATGACTCATATACGTTATGCGCAAAATTGATAACCCATAATTGAGTGGCTTGGCATAAACTTAAAACAGGATGCTTCAAATGCATATCATGAATTTACAATCATTTATAAGAAAAAACATCCGGTCTTACCGTCTTCGGTCAGCAGACCGGATATTTACCGCCTTTACAATGCCTCTGCTGACCGCCATCAGCAGATTTCATCATTGTTATTGGAAATGAAGTAATGGCATAATGCAACACACTCGAAAGGGTACACTTTTTTTTAATTTTTTTCCCTTCCTACTAATCATACCTTTGCGCGGCCTGGTAAAATAATGATTAAACTAAGTTGAAATGTCAGTGGTAAAAAAAGGTGATAAAGTTAAGGTTCATTATACTGGAAAATTGAGAGATGGACAGGTGTTTGATAGTAGTAGAGGCCAGTCTCCTCTTGAGTTTGAGGTTGGTTCGGGTATGATGATCGCAGGATTTGACGCTGCTGTGCATGGAATGCAAGTCGGGGACACAAAAGTTGCTGAAATACCGGCAAAGGAGGCCTATGGAGAAGTAAATACGGGGATGATCATGGATATCAACAAATCTAAGTTGCCATCCGATTTAAAGCCGGAAGTAGGCCTACAGTTAGGTATGCAACAACCAAACGGACAATCCCTGCCGGTCACTGTGACTCAGGTTCACGAAGATCGTATTACTATCGATGCGAATCACGCCTTAGCTGGAAAGGACTTGATTTTTGAGATTGAGTTGATTGAGATAACGTAAAACAAGCAGGTAGCCATCTTTTAGCTTGAAGATTCCTCTTCTGCATCGTCTTTCTTTGTTTTTTGAAAATCCAACAGACCTATAGCTGCGCCAAACCCTGCTAAACAGGCTACAATAGTGATAAATAAACTGGCTCCATCGCCTACGTATTGCTCCATATCTCACGAACTATTTATACGACAAAGTTAGTTTTTTAGAATTTACAGGGCTAGAAATCTGCTGACTTTTTGGTTCCGTCTTCTTGTAGCCTTACTATAAACTCAATGTGTTCGCTACTTGACCTTTCTTTATTTTGAGTGAGAATTTGCAGGTTTAACGCCTTCCTTGATTCATCCTACTTAGATCAGTTGTTGAAAATATTCAACAGGGGATTGGTGGTGGGCGAAAAAATACGTTATTAAGAGAGATGATAAACATCATCAGGATCTTGGCAATTTTCAGCAACATTTATCACCCATTGTGGGTTATTTTTACTGCTATTCCTAACATTTTCAGCATCAAAATTACCATTATATTTTATAGTATGTATATTCAAAGTTATGGCCAATATTAGATATATGGGCTTATAGGTGCTCAACACCTTAAAATAACTTGACACGAAGAATTAGTATGAGTAGACCTGTTTATAAGAAAATCAAAATTATATTTTATTTACTATTGATAATTCTGACCATTTCATGTCAGGATGATTCTTCAGATAATGTTAACCTGCCACCAGTCATTGAAGATCAGAATTTTTCAATTGCTGAAAACAGTACTATTGGCACGGTTGTAGGTACGATCATCGCCAGCGACCCTGAAAATGATGTTTTATCCTTTACTATTGAATCAGGTAATACCGGTAATGCCTTTGCACTGGATACTAACTCTGGTGAACTTTCCGTAAGCTCGAGCGATGACCTGGATTTTGAAACTTCGATGGAATTTTCACTAAGTGTGGCGGTTGCTGATGGGTCAAACAGTTCAGCTGCGGTCATTAATATATCAGTCACAGATGTAAACGAGAATTCAGCGCCGGTAGTTAATGATCAGGTGTTTGTTGTGGATGAAAACAGCATAACAGGAACGGTTGTGGGGACGGTATTGGCTCAGGATAGTGAACAAACGGAATTATTTTTTTCAATTAGTGCGGGAAATATCGATGAAGCTTTTGAGATTGAGATCAGTTCTGGGGAATTGTCTGTAAACGTATCTGAGGCATTAGATTTTGAGACTAATCCGGTCTTTAATCTGGAAATAGAGGTAAGTGACGGCAGCCTAACCGCTACAGCGGATGTTACCATTAACTTAAATGATGTTACGCCCGAAACGTTTACCACTATAGAGCAAATAAATGCTGGGCTGCAAGAAAGCTATCTGCTGTGGAAGCCTTACCTTGAATTTGCTTATCTATTTGATGCCATATATGCCAACACAATAACGAGCCCTTCGGCGGATTGGGAAGATGTATTTAATCACACCTTAACTTCTTCTAATCTTAAGGTAAAAAGACTTTGGGACGATGCTTATGCGCTTGTTTTTTTACTAAACAATGTTATCACCAGCGCTGAGCAAGTACTGCCTGATGGAGAAGAGAAAGATCAGATTATTGGGCAAGCGCTAGTTATTCGGTCGTATCTCTATTTTAATCTTGCTGAATGGTTTAATATGATTCCAATCCAAACCGATGTTACCGGTGCAGCTGAACCTGCCACGCAAAAAAGCGAGGTCCTTAGTATGGTAAAGTTAGATTTAAATGTAGCGGCTGCCACATTACCGAACGTATGGGATGGTAGTAACTCTGGCAATGTAACCTCATTTACCGCAGATGCCTTGAACATTCGTATCTTAAATAGCGAAACTGATTTTTCGGGAGCTCTTAGTGAGAGTACAGAACTAAGGCTTAATGGGGGTTTTTCCTTAGGCAGCAATCCGAACCTGTTCGAGGCTAATGACCCTGAGATTATTTGGGGTTTCGAGCAGACCGGGGAAAGTACATTTTCATCGGTCTATCCGAAAGGTAATTTTGTTCCTTTTGTCCGGCTTACCGAGTCCTTTCTAATAAGTGCAAGGTCCCACATAGCTAACTTCGATGATGCAGGAAGGGTAGACCTCAACACACTTCGCGACCGAAGTGGTGATTCACAAGTGGCGAACGGGTCAAGTCCCTCGGAATTAACCGACGTTTTGGTGGATCAATGGCAGACAGAAATGGACTTTGAAGGCAATATTTTCTTCATACTCAGACTGTTTGATCTCGCCGAAGCCCAACTTTCTATTGAAAACTTCCGGCTTCTGCTACCCATACCACAAGCCGAGATTGATATCAATGAAAATTTAACTCAAAATCCCGGATATTAAATTCAAAACTTTTTAACTCGCTTCAATCGAAAAATTATAAATCCTACAGCCAGTAATATTATTGTACCCATTAAGCCAAGTAGAATTACAATACGATTGTTTTTCAGTTTGAGGTCGGTTATTTCCTGGTTTCGCTTCAGTATTTCTAGCTCCTTTTCCTTTTGTTGAAATTCGTAAGCCATTTCCAGACGCGCGAGCTTCCGGCTACTTTCCTCGTTGTATACATAATCTTTTACCTTGTCATAGAGCAATCTGGCCTCGTAGGCCTTCTTGTAATTTTTTTGATCAAATGAAATTCTTGATATACCCTTATAGACCTGCTTAAGGATGGGATTCTCTTTCAAATCGATAGCTATACTCATGGCTTGATCAAAATAGAATGTGGCGCTATCGTACTTTTTTAACTCTAAATGTACAGAGCCAATGTTAGCATATGCATAGGCTTGGCCCCTGAAGTTGTTTTCTTTGACCGCGATTTGAAGTGATCTTTGGTAGTAAGATAACGCCTTGCTAAGGTTATCTTTATAGAAATAGATATTTCCCAAATTATTTAGCGGATCAAAGCTGGGATCATTGCCAATTTCACGGGTTAGCTTAATGGCCTTATCAAAGTACTCCATGGCTTTATCCTCGTCCCCCATGACGTTGTAGGCATTTCCAATATTGTTTAATGCCCCAATCATTTGTTCTTTTTTGTCAAGCTTTACAAAGGTCTCGTAGGACTCTATGTAGTAAATTAAGGCTTTATCGTAGGTCTCCTTTAACGAGTAAACAGTACCGATGTTATTCATCGTAGAAGCCAATAATAACTTATCATCCAGGTTGGTACTGATTCTAATCGACTCGATGTAATTGTCTAGTGCCTTGTCGTAAACACCTTGATTTTTATAAACGACTCCGATATTATTTAGTGCAGCCGCCCGGCCCTTTTGGTAGTCAATAAGAGTAGCTAATTCAAGAGCTTCTTTTGAATATTCTAAGGCGCGTGTCGGCTCAGATTCAACGTAACCGATGTATATTTTATTCAAAATATCTACTTTTTGACGTCCTTTTGCTGTTTTAAGAGCGTTTTGAAGGCTGTCAATATTTTGATTTGCAAATGCGCCTGAAGCCAACAGACATAAACAAATTCCTAGGAAACGACTCATTATAGATCCATAGATTTAAAGACGAATGTAAGCATTATCATGGATTTCTAAGAAATGAGATGCTGCCGCTTGTATAATACCTCTTCCCGCGGGGCATCTAACGGGCTACCTTCATCAATTACATGACGGAGAAACTGCTTTTAATATTCTTTTTGACCTTGCTGGCTTGTTCCGCTGGATCTCAATCGGCTGAAAAAGAGGCTGTAGTGCGCATAATCGAGAATTTGTTTGAAGGTATGCGCCAAGGCGATACGACCATGGTAAGCGCTGTTTTTAGCAAAGATGCACGTATGCACACTATTTTTGTAAATGGTGAAGGTGATCCGGTCAGGAAGGAAGTCTCATTACAGCGTTTTCTAAACGCAGTGGGCACTCCACGCGCAGAGGTTTGGGATGAACCCATTTGGGACATAAGCGTCAAAATAGATGGGAATCTAGCTCAGGTTTGGACGAAGTATGCTTTCTACTTAGATAAAAAGTTCAGCCATTGTGGAGTTGATGCATTTCAACTATTTAAAAGTCCCAAAGGCTGGAAAATTTTTCAGCTTTCGGATACGCGTAAAACGGAAGGATGCACGATTCCTGATCACATTAAAGAGTCCAGAAAATGACATTTCTAGTTGTAGCTATTAAGAGTGTTGATAATCCTTATTTTGTTACAATCAAGGCTTTGAAAACGGCAAAACCGAAGTGTTATGCGCATAGCTGCGTATTTTCCCTGTGTACTAAATCGGTAGTTCTGGAGAGTTCGGTAGAGAACCGGTTTTCAAAGGCTCGCGGGTTTCTTTGAACTAATGAACATTGAATGATTTAAGAGGTTCGATTATTTTTACTCGAAGTTATTTTGTTCTGCAAATTGACGAAAAGCACCTCGGTGGCTGAATAATAGGCCACAGTTATACATCGAGACTAAGGCTATTTTGACCTGTCGCTGCAGGAGGTTAGTGAAGCTGAAACGCACCCCAAACGCCATAAAAGGGATGACAAAGGTCTCTTTATCCTCTTCTTTAAAATGGATGCAAATTGCGCGTTGCTCATATCATTTACGTAACCTCTTCGGTTTTAGAAAGGCTCATCAACATTCGAGCCCCGTGAGTTGTTCAACGATGAAATGATAACGTTTACAGATCGAGGAATTTACTGCGAGCAAGCTGATGTGTTTATCGACCCGTGGAAACCGGTAGATAAAGCGCTAATTACGCATGGCCATGCCGATCATAGCCGATGGGGTCATAAGAAATACTTGAGCACCCGGACTGCAGCACCTGTTATTCGCTATCGTCTAGGTAATATCAACCTTGACACGATCGAATTCGGTAAGCAGGTCAATGTAAACGGAGTGAATATTTCGTTTCACCCCGCCGGGCACATCATTGGTTCAGCACAGATCAGGCTGGAGTATAAAGGA
This sequence comes from Bacteroidota bacterium, assembly GCA_039028075.1. Classification (GTDB taxonomy): domain Bacteria; phylum Bacteroidota; class Bacteroidia; order Cytophagales; family Cyclobacteriaceae; genus Fulvivirga. Next base: position 20,988 of record JBCCIX010000013.1, read on the forward strand.
GAGGTGTGGGTGGTATCTGGTGATTATAAGCTAGAGCAGGATGGGATAACTGAAGTATACGAACCGGTACCATGTCATACCTTCGTTACCGAATCCACCTTTGGGTTGCCCGTTTATAAATGGAAAAAACAGGCCGAGGTTTTTGCTTCCATCAATGATTGGTGGAATCGGAATAAAGAACAAGGTAAGACCACGGTTTTGACCGGTTATGCATTAGGTAAGGCACAGCGAATCATTCAGAATTTAGACGAGTCTATTGGTACTATTTATACGCATGGTGCTATTGAAAATGTAAATCAAGTAATTCGCGGTCAAGGTATTGATTTAAAGCCTACCGTTCGGGTCGTTCAAGAGATGGCAAAAAATGATTTTGCCGGGAGTATTGTCATTGCCACTCCTTCAGCCGTTGGATCTAGTTGGATAAAAAAATTTGGAAAAATTTCCGTGGGCGCCGCATCAGGTTGGATGAACCTGAGGGGAGCTCGACGAAGAAGAGGTGTAGACCGAGGCTTCGTGCTTTCGGATCATGCCGATTGGGATGGCCTAAATAAAGCGATCGAGGAAAGTAAGGCAGATCGTGTTTTTGTAACGCATGGTTACACCAGTATTTTCTCGAAGTGGTTGGGCGAAAAAGGTCTGGATACGGGCGTAGTGGAAACCCAGTTTGAAGGAGAGCTTACGGAAATTGGCGAAGGAACTACAAAAGAAGAAGAGTGAGAGCATTCGCTGAACTATTTACCCAACTGGATCAAACTACTAAAACGCTGGCGAAAGTGGATGCGCTGGTAAATTATTTTTCCCAGGTGGACGACCATGACAAACTCTGGACGATCGCCATTCTCTCTTATAGGAGACCAAAGAGACCGGTAAATAGTACGTTGATAAAACAGTGGGCTGCGGAATTTGGAGAAGTGCCTTACTGGCTTTTTGAGGAATCATACCATGTGGTTGGGGACTTAGCCGAGACCATATCATTAATCTTGCCGGAGCGAGAAACGGATAACGGATATGGGTTGGCCTGGTGGGTAGATTTTATTAAGTCGTTGGCCAATAAAGAAGAACAAGAAAAGCGGGAATTGATGATTTGGGCATGGTCATCTTTAAGCGCTTCGGAGAGGTTCGTTTTTAATAAGTTGCTTACAGGAGGTTTCAGAATGGGGGTATCTCAGAAACTGATGACCCGGGCACTTTCTAAGCATACGGGAAAGGAAGAAAACGTATTGGCGCATAAACTTATGGGTAACTGGAGTCCTGATAGCACTACCTTTCAAGAGTTGCTGCTTTCTGATCGTAAGGGTGAAGATGATTCCAAACCTTATCCTTTTTATCTGGCTTATGCTCTTGAAGAGGAGTTAGCTGATCTGGGCGAACCTGGGGAATGGATTGCTGAACGCAAGTGGGACGGTATTCGCGGGCAGATCATAGTAAGAAATGGTGAGATATTTGTGTGGTCAAGAGGGGAAGAGCTGGTGACGGATAAATATCCTGAATATCATTCCTTGAAGGCAGAACTTGCTCATGGCACGGTCATTGACGGCGAAATATTGCCTTTCAAGGATGGTGAGTTACTACCTTTTAACGCGCTACAAACCCGAATTGGACGTAAAAACCTGACAAAAAAAATTCTGGCCGACACACCCGTAGTGTTTCGGGCCTACGACCTTCTGGAATATCATGGATCTGACTTAAGGTCGACTGCTTTAGAGGAACGCAGAACAAGGCTGGTGGAGGTGGTAAAGCGTACGGAAAGTTCGTCTCTACAGCTTTCAGAAGAAGTAGTTTTCCAAGCTTGGGATGAACTTATAGCGCACAGGGCGCTCTCCAGAGAATACAGAAGTGAAGGTTTGATGTTGAAAAAGCGTAGCTCGGAATATCGCAGTGGCAGGAAAAAGGGAGATTGGTGGAAATGGAAAATTGAACCGCTTACTATCGATGCGGTGATGATATACGCCATGCGAGGTCACGGACGTAGGGCAAACCTGTACACGGACTATACCTTTGCCGTATGGGATGGCGATCAGCTCGTACCTTTTACCAAGGCCTATTCAGGTTTAACCGATACCGAAATTAGAGAAGTGGATCGGTTTGTAAAAAAGAATACGATTGATAGATTCGGTCCCGTGAGAAGTGTGACACCGGAGCTGGTTTTTGAAATTGCCTTTGAAGGGATCAATAAATCACCACGCCATAAATCAGGCATAGCCTTGAGATTTCCGCGAATAAAAAGATGGCGGAAGGATAAACCAAAAGAGGAAGCGAATACGAAAAGCGACCTCCTTCAACTATTGGAAAAATATGGCTAGCATTTTAGTTCTTAGTTCTTGAGTTTAGGGTTTGAAGTTTACAGTTTTGAGTTTTCAGTTGTATTTGAACTTGCGAAATGTCCACGATTGAAAAATTTGAAGATATACAAGCATGGCAAAAAGCACGTGAGTTAGCTAAAATTATCTATAAATTCAGTCGACAGTCTCCATTTGATAAGGACTTCAAGCTGAAAGATCAAATACTCGGAAGTAGCGGCTCGGTGATGGATAATATTGCCGAAGGGTTTGACCGGGGAGGTAATAAAGAGTTCATTCATTTCTTAACGATTTCTAAAGCATCTGCTGCAGAGGTAAAATCTCAGCTTTATCGTGCACTTGACAGAAATTACATC
>JBCCIX010000014.1:0-22987 GCA_039028075.1 Bacteroidota bacterium
AGGTTCGGTGATTGTACACAATGTAATCGAAGGTAAAAAAGACTATGGTTACAATGCTCGAGATAACAAATATGAGAATATGATTGGAGCAGGTGTTATCGATCCAACTAAGGTGACTCGTTTAGCACTTGAAAACGCCGCTTCTATAGCAGGTTTGTTGCTCACTACCGAAGCCGTAGTTGCCGATATTCCTGAGGAGGAGAAAGTGCCGCCAATGCCAGCAGGTGGTGGAATGCCAGGAATGATGTAGTCTATTCTGGTACGTGAAAATAGAGCCATCCGCAACAAACGGATGGCTTTTTTATTTTTCTAAGAGAACCTTAGATCGGCCTCGTAAAGTAATATTTGATTAAACCTCTGCAAAGGGGCTTTCGACATGGTTAAACGTCATGTAATAAGTGTAAGCTACGGGCTACGGGTATTTAATCTACTTCAGGTGACGCTCAAAACCGGTGAGTACTACGCATTTCAAATCCTTTTGAATTATCCTGCGAATAATACTAGGTTTGTGAGCTTTCATCAAATCCAATACTATGATTTACATCGTTGTCACCGTTACGTACCTCCTGATTCTGGTAGGAATTATTGTGTATAAAAGCCGATCAGTAAAGACGGAGGAGGATTTTGTGGTGGCTGGACGCGGCGTACCCGTTTATCTTTTAGTGGGCACCCTGGTTTGTACCTGGATTGGTTCCGGAAGTCTCTTTGGCACAGCAGGTCTTACTTTTCGATCAGGGTTTTCAGAACTATGGTTTTCCGCAGGAGCTTGGATTGGAATTATTTTAGTCTATTTCATCGCTGCACGCGTTCGTAAAATAGCCAAATATACACTTACCGATCTTTTGGAAACCCGGTACAATAAGACAGCGCGATTACTGGGTACTATCACCATCATCGTGGCCTACATGATCATAGCGGGGTATCAGTTTAAAGGAGGCGGACGCTTTTTAAATATTCTGACCGAAGGAGCAATTGATCCGGAGACCGGAATGCTTTTATCTTGCGTTGTCATCATAGCCTTCACGGCATTGGCCGGAATGGTATCTATCGTTTCTATTGATGTATTTAATGGCATTATTATGATCATAGCCATGATTATGGTACTGCCCTTTGCCATTGAAGCTAAGGGTGGCTTAGATGCGGTGGTGTCAACTATCGAAGCAAAAAACCCTGATTACTTATCACCGTTTGAAGGACACAGCGTAAAATGGATGATTGCGATTATGCTCCCTACATTCTTGTTGTTGATGAGCGAAAGTAGTGTATATCAAAAATTTTCTTCTGCGAAAGATGCCCAATCAGCAAAGAAAGCGGTATTCTGGATGTTTGTGGGAGTGGTATTCATTGAGCTTTTGATGTGTACTGTGGCCGTAGTAGGCTATAGCTTATACGCCGAGGATGCCCGTTTTTTTCTGGCCGATGGTGTGACTATAAATAAGGGCATGTCGGAAGAGATCATACTAAGAATTGGTTTTGAACAGGTTCCCGCCATAGTAGGATCATTGCTTTTTGCAGCCGGCGTGGCTATCATACTTTCTACCGGAAATACTTTTTTAATGGTAACCTCGACAAATGTAACCAAAGATATTCTTCAGCCTTATTTCTTTAAAGAAGCCTCCTCAAGCCAAGTGCTTTGGATACAAAGAATAGCCATCATCATTATCGGGGCACTGGCCTATTCATTTATGTTCCTGTCGGATTCCATTTTGGACCTAGCGCTACTCTCTTACACGATGATTGGTGCTTCTCTCGCACCTGTATTGCTCGCCTCATTCTTTTGGAAACGTGTGACTACTGCCGGTGGTATTTCTTCCATCATTGCCGGAATGTCCTACCCAATTTTCAATAAAATACTGTTGGATAATGAGATCTCTTTCGAGTTATTCGGGATAACTTTCCCTGTTATTACTGATTATATAGCGATACCGTCGCTGGCGCTCAGTCTTACAGCACTAATTGCAGTAAGCTTATTGACTCCTGAACCCAAGGAAGCGAAATGGAAGCCCTTTTTTGATGAGAATTGAATGCAAGGTAATAAGCAAAACACGTCGACCCAATTGAGGAAGCCTTGGTGGTGTTATGGATAATATTAGACTTAGGATTCAAAACCTTCTTACTTAAGCTATTAAATAATTTTTAAGTTGTACTTAAGCCCTTCCTGATGCGAAGCGTTGAGTAATAAGGTGTAAAAATTCTGCAAGCCAAACGAGAGTGAACGACAATCAAAGCGAAATCACGACATACGGTCTAGCCGGATGGCAGATATTTTTGTCGGTTCTAAGTTGTTCCACGATGGATTCTAATCCTTTACAATAAGGAATTTTAACAAGTGTAATTTCTTATCTATTTCAAAAAGTGTTTCAAACTAATTATGAAATAGCAATCTACCAGGTAGATCTCTTTAGTTTCTGTACAGCCCGCATAACGTCTTTTTGGCTGATTTGCCCTACCAACTTACCATCTTTTAATACAGGGAATCTTCTGAGTTTGATGGTAAGAAACATTTGAGCCACTTCAAAAATATTCATCTCAGGGCTGACTGTCTTCACGCTTGTGGACATATGATCAGACACCTTTCCTGATAAACTCGGGCTATTATTATATTTACCCTTGACCACTTCTTTGAGACAGTCACCTTCAGAGATGATACCGCATAACACTCCATTAGCATCAACGACGGGTCCACCCGCTATTTTTTTATCAAGCAATGTTTGTATAACCTTTTCCATCGTTTGATCAGGACTAAAGGTTACTAATCTTCGCGTCATATAATTAGCCACCGATACCTCTTGCATGACTATTTTTGGCGGCTTAGCCTGGGCAACACCTCTGTAGCTTTTAACCATTTATCTTTTTATTTGAACTTCTATAAGTTAGTTAAAAATCTACACTAATCAAATATTTTGCTGAGGAGGTGCAATATATGGTTACCTTAAATGACCAAGTCGTACTAAGTGATGTAAGGTTTAGAACGATGAAAACATTGATTTACGTATTGTGATTTACTTGAAATCGTTCAGTTAATTTTACCTTAATGATTATTTAAAATGTTTTGATTTATTTATTAGGTGTTAATTACTAACTTCGTATCTATACTTGAAGTGATTAATTATAAGTTTTATTAAGTAAGTTTAACAGTAGTTTTAAAGATATATAGTTGGTTTAGAGGTTGATAAGGTTCATTGTTATTTGGCTTTAATAAAGATCCCATCGACTCCCAGACCTTCTCTCATTTTGATTATTAACAGAAATGAAAAAGAGAGTTGTTGTCATTGATGATGATTATCCTATTAGGCTTCTCCTAGAAAAAGTACTAGAAAGCTCCTATCATGTCGAGGCATTTAATAATGTAGCAAAAGCAGTTGAGTACATGATACAGCATGGCAATCCAGATGTCATCGTTACGGATCTAAAATTACCCGTTATTGATGGAAAAGATTTTTTAAAGAATATAAAAAGTAGTGGAAGATTCGGTTCTGTACCGGTGGTAATTGTCTCTTCGTGGGACAATGAATCCGTAAAATCGGAATGCTCAAACCATGGTGCTGCTGCTTATATTCAAAAGCCGTTTGATCCACAAGTGGTAGTTAAAATAATTGATGAAGTAGTCAATCGTGTAGATAGGCGTGAATTTTTAGTAGGTTAACTTTAACATTATGTTACAAAATTCAGTGGACCCATCTTTACATTTTCATTCAATGCTCCCCAAAGAAGAACGATTTACTACCTTTGGTCATACTCCTAAAGAATACGATGTCCTATTCGTAGGAGGTAGCAGCTGCGTTTCTGAAGCAAATTTTGAAAATATCTCTCACCTACGATTTGAAACAGTTCAAGAAGCTTTAGTCTGGTTAATGTCTCTTAGACAAAAAGGGAGGCAGCTTCCTAAAGTTATGGTTTGTGATACGATCATAAATGAAAAGTCTACCATAATAGAAATCAAACAGCTCAAAGCACTAGATCAATGTCCCGAGATTAGGATTATCTTCCTTACCGCTCAATATAGCCAAACAGAGATGCAAAAGTCTATTGCAGCGGGTGCAGATGATTATTTTTCGTCAGATTTAAGTTGTGCCGATCTTTTTATGAGGATTAATTTTCTCTTGAAGCTCACTGAATTGACGGAAGTAGAAGTAGAAGATAGTGAACTAGTTAAAAAAGATTTAAAACCGAAATTTTGGGGTCTCAAACGAGTTTTTGACGTAGCCGTTTCGTTTACATTATTATTAATAACGTCGCCCATATTGGTGATTATAGCCATAGCCATTAAACTGGATTCACGAGGTCCCATTTTTTACACCTCGAAAAGAGCCGGAAAAGGATACCAGATATTTGATTTCTACAAGTTCAGGACGATGAAAAAAGATGCCGATCAAATGGTGAATGAAATGCTCCATTTGAATCAGTACGGTGAATCGGAAAGTACGGAGTCCGTATTTTTTAAAGTTAAAAATGATCCTAGAATTACGCGGTTGGGAAATTTTTTAAGGAAAACGAGCTTAGACGAGCTCCCTCAATTGATTAACGTATTAAGAGGTGATATGTCTTTAGTCGGTAATCGTCCTTTGCCGCTGTATGAAGCTGAAAAATTGACTCAAGATCAGTGGGCGCTTAGATTTTTGGCTCCGGCTGGGATAACGGGCCTTTGGCAGGTGTCGAAAAGAGGAAAGGCAGAAATGTCTGAAGAAGAAAGGGTGAATCTGGATATGGAATATGCCCAAAATAATTCCTTTTTTTACGATCTAAGAATCATGCTCAAAACACCTACTGCCCTTCTTCAAAAAGAACAGGTATAGTTAAGCCTTATTTTAGTGGATTTTATCTTGATCGTTATCGAAGTTGCTTTACTTATCTACTTCGGTATGGTTTCCTGTTACAATTTCATCTTTAGTTTTGCTGGTCTCACTGGGAAAAGAATACACTTTACAGTTAAGAATGATCAAGACAGGAAAAGGTTTTTAGTACTTATCCCAGCGTATAAGGAAGATGACGTAATAATTGAAGTGGCCGCTGAAGCTTTAAATCAATCTTACGACAGAAATAATTATGAGGTAGTAGTCATCGCTGACTCTTTAAAAAAGGAAACGTTGAGAAGGCTCGAACTGCTTGGTGTAGGTATCCATGAGGTGAAGTTCGAGCATAGCACTAAGGTTAAGGCTCTAAATAGTGCTATGAATGCCCTACCAAGGAGCTACGACTATGTGGTTATCTTAGATGCAGATAACGTAATGCAGAACGATTTTCTTCTACGATCTAACCAACTTCATTCAAAAGGTCTTAAAGCTATTCAAGGTAGAAGAGCAGCAAAAAATAAGGCAAATTCAATATCTTACCTAGACGGGTTAAGTGAGGAAATAAATACTAATATCATTTGTAAAGGAAGTACCGCGCTTGGCTTGTCTTCGGCTTTAAAAGGTTCTGGGATGTCTTTTAGCTACTCTTTATTCAAAGAGTTACTTGGGCAAATGGAATCCATTGGTGGTTTCGACAGAGAGTTGGAACTACGATTTCTAGAAAGAGGTGTCAAAGTAAAATACGCCGCTGATCTTATTGTGTATGATGAAAAAATTCAGAAAATAGATGCTTTTGAAAATCAAAGAAAACGGTGGATCTCGAGCCAATTCTTCTATCTAAAAAAATACCTTTCACAAGGCCTAAAATCTTTATTTAAGGGTGATCTTACTTACTTCAATAGTAGTGTTTTACGAAATATACAATTGCCCCGACTTTTGAATTTAGGCCTGCAGGGAATACTTACGTCGCTTGTTCTGCTACTTTCAACACCCTTGTCTTTCTTTTGGGTTGCTTTTACATTTCTTCATTATTTGGGTACACTATTGGCTATTCCTTTTGAATACCTAAATAAAAAACTCATCTTCGCGATTTTATCGCTACCAAAGGTTTTCGTAAAAATGTTTTTGCTTTTATTTAAACTAAAAGGGGCGAATAAAAAATTTATACACACTCCGCATTCTTCGTAACTAAATGTCTGATCAACCATTTATAGCTATCGTTATTCTTAATTATAATCAGATTGAGGTTACTTGTGAGTTTATAGATTCCTGCAAAAACCTCGATTATAAAAATTACAGAATTGTCCTGGTAGATAACGCTTCAGAAAATGATCCCTCAGAATTGATCAAAGTGAAGTATCCAGAGGTACAACTAATTCGTAACGCTAAAAACCTTGGTTTCACCGGCGGTAACAATGTAGGAATCAATTCCATTAAAGCTGATTACTATTTTATCGTAAATAATGATACTGAAGTAACCCCTTCCGTACTCAAAGAGCTTCTTTTACCTTTTCAAGAAGATGAGAGCTTAGGAATGGTCAGTCCTAAGATTAGATATTTTGAAAAACCAGATGTCATTCAGTACGCGGGATACTCGAAAATCAATCCGTTTACGGGAAGAAATCAAGCGTTAGGCGGAAAAGAATTTGATAGGGGTCAGCATGATAGGCCAGGGTATACTAATTATGCGCATGGAGCAGCTATGCTGGTAAAAGCCGAGTTGATCAATAAAATAGGTGCGTTCGCTGATATTTTTTTTATCTACTACGAAGAACTGGATTGGTCGGCAAGGGCGGTGAGAGCGGGTTACAAAATTTATTATCAGCCCACTGCGGTCATCTTTCACAAAGAATCAATAACCATGGGTAAGGAGAGTGCGATGAAGGCTTACTACCATAACAGAAACAGAGTTTTATTTATGAAGCGGAACACCTCACTTTTTCAATTTTTCATTTTCTCGATTTTCTTTTTATTCATTGTAACTCCAAAGCAAATCCTAAAATATACGGTTAACAGCCAAAAAGAGCACTTAAAAAACTATTTTAAAGCGCTTAAATGGAACATTAGAAACTATTCAGTTAAATATTAATAAAGAATGAAAAATATAACTTCACTCGTTACCGGAGGTGCTGGGTTTATAGGATCGCATGTAACACGACATTGCCTCGACAAAGGGCACACCGTTGTGGTGTTGGATGATCTTAGCGGAGGGTTTGAAGATCATATACCCGAAGGGGCCATATTTGTTAAAGGATCAATTGTTGATCATGATCTATTAACGGAGTTATTCGCTAAGCATAAATTCGACTATGTGTACCATTTAGCAGCTTATGCTGCCGAAGGTCTTTCACACTTTATCAGACGATTCAACTATACTAATAATCTTATTGGTAGTGTTAATCTAATTAATGAATCTGTGAAGAATAAAATTAAATGCTTTGTTTTCACCTCTTCTATAGCGGTATACGGTCCAGGCCAGCTACCAATGACGGAAGACATGACTCCGCTACCAGAAGATCCCTATGGAATTGCAAAATTTAGCGTTGAACTAGACATTAAAGCTGCGCATGAAATGTTTGGACTTAACTACGTGATTTTTAGACCCCATAACGTGTATGGTGAAAACCAAAATATTGGAGATAAATACCGCAATGTTATTGGGATTTTTATGAATCAAATAATGCAATCTAAACCTTTAACCGTATTCGGAGATGGAGAACAGACCAGAGCATTTAGCTACATTGATGACGTGGCAATACCCCTTGCTAACTGTGTTGATATACCAGCGTCTTATAATGAAGCTTTTAATGTAGGCGCGGATAAACCCTACACCGTAAACGAGTTAGCGAAGGTAGTCGGTAAGCATCTTAATGTGGATCCTGTAATTAATCATCTCCAAGCAAGAAAAGAGGTAGTTCATGCCTATTCTGATCATTCTAAAGCACATAAAGTATTTGGATCCAACGGATCTGTTTCTCTAGATGAAGGAATAAGAAGAATGACTACTTGGGCTAAAAATGTTGGTGCGCGCAGCAGCCAAGAATTTGATAACATAGAAGTTAGAGAAAAGCTACCGGAAGGTTGGTAAGAGTTACCTTATTCATTATCAGAGGATTAAATGATTATTTCGAATAAATGTATTAAATTTAATTTTATGCGTTAACTGTACTTTTTTAAATGCAGAACGCTAGAATCTGATGAATTTACTACGAATTGAGTTGAGTTGGTTGAATAAAATTATAGCCATAGTTTTCTTAATTGTCTGTACGTTTTCTTTAGTACGGGCACAGCAGAATGTACAAATCTCGCCTCAAGGACGATACTACCTTGAGTACCTACCGCCTGGCTACGATTCTAATACTGAACTGTACCCTGTCCTCATTTTTTTACACGGACATGGTGAGAGAGGCAATACAGATAACCTTAGTAAGGTTGCAAAGAATGGCCCCCCTAAACTTATCAATCAAGGACATAATATGTGCTTTGAGGTTAACAGCACAACCGAATGTTTCATCGTCTTATCACCACAACAAACTACGAATAGGCACGGATGGCTTGGTTATGAAGTTATACCCTTTGTACAACATGCGCTCAATACATATAGAATAGATCCCGACAGAGTTTATCTTACTGGACTGAGCATGGGTGGTCAGGGTACTTGGCAAGCCGCTTACTCTTCTGAAAATACCCCCAATTATTTCGCAGCACTGGCTCCCGCTCCAGGACGAGGAGGTTATTCTGAGGCGTGTAAAATTGCCAACGACGGCGTGCCTGTGTGGGCTTTTCATGGCTCCAGCGATAATGCTATGCGGCTCAATGAAGGTCAAAGACCAATTAATGGAATGAACGCCTGCGGTGCAGATCCTGCTCCTATCTTTACTATTTATTCCGGAGTCGGTCACGGTGGGACTTGGGATCGCGCTTATCGTACGGATAATAGTTTGCATACACCCAACCTTTATCAATGGTTTTTAAGTCAGCGAAGAGGTTCTCCACCACAGATTCCTCCGTCTGTAGATGCTGGTAATAACATTAATATCACGCTTCCGGTAAACTCTACCACAATAACCGCTTCAGCGTCCGATGCTGACGGCACTATCGACAATATTGTTTGGGTCCAGAATTCAGGGCCAAATTCAGCTGCATTTTCAGGAGCTAATCAACTGGAGTTAACTGTGTCCAATTTAATAGCTGGTGTATACACTTTTGAGATAACGGTTACCGATAACGATGCTCTTACTGCTTCTGATCAGGTGGTAATAACTGTAAATCCAGAACCGGCTAACGTACCTCCTGCGGTGACCGCTGGGTCTGATATTTCCATAACTTTACCCACCAACGCAGCTACAGTAAGTGCCACGGTTAGTGATTCAGATGGTACTATCACTAGCTTGCTGTGGACACAAACGAGTGGACCCAACATGGCCTCTATACTCAACCCTACGCAGATTAGTTCAGATATTACTGGATTGGCTGAAGGAACATACATTTTTATTCTAACGGCTACAGATGATGACGGTGCTACGGGTACGGATAATATAAGTGTTGTGGTCTTCCCAGAACCGGTAAATATACCACCAGTAGCTAATGCGGGATCAGACTTAAGTACTACATTACCTACGAATACGGTCAGTTTAAGTGGTACTTCATCAGACTCCGACGGTACGGTAGTTTCCACGACTTGGAGCCAATCAAGTGGTCCTAGTATGGCCAACATTGCGAACAATAATAATCTTGTTACTGATGTGGGTGATCTGATCCAAGGTACCTATGTCTTTACTTTGTTGGTCACTGACGATGATGGAGACACTGATTCTGACCAGGTTACGGTGAATGTTTTCCCACCACCACCCAATGATCCTCCGGCGACAAATGCAGGTGCAGATGTTTCAATAACTCTTCCGGTAAATTCTGTTAATTTAGCCGGTTCAGCCACAGATTCAGACGGTACGGTAGTTTCTTTTAGCTGGGTACAGGTTAGCGGACCTAGCGTGGCCTCAATAAGCCCCTCTAATGCGACGAACACCACTGTATCCAACCTAATAGAAGGAAACTATACATTCTCACTTGAAGCCACTGATAATGATGGCGATAGTGACACAGATAATTTAGTGGTTACCGTTCTACCGATACCACCGAATGATCCACCTTCGGTAGACGCCGGAGTGGATGTAAATATAACCTTGCCGCAAAGCTCCGTTAGTTTATCTTCGACAGCTTCAGATAATGACGGTACGATAGTTTCATACCTATGGCAATTTGTTAGTGGACCGGCTATGCCTGCTTTTTCTAGTTCCAATACAGCAAATACCAGCGTAACTGGATTGATTGAAGGTATTTATCAATTCAGTGTGACTGTTCAAGATGACGACGGAGCAGAGGGAAGTGATTTGGTAATTGTTACAGTTTTTCCGGAAATAAATACCCCTCCAACTGCTGATGCTGGTCCAAATAAGTCAATCACATTGCCTACCTCAGCTACCAATTTAACGGGTAGTGGATTGGATAGCGACGGAACAATTGTTACTTATGCCTGGGCGCAGATATCAGGACCTGATGCAGCCTTAATAGGTACGACGAATGCGGCAAATACTAGTGTTTCAAGTCTCGTTGAAGGAATTTATACATTTAAATTGACTGTAACCGATAATGATGGAGCTACCGACTCAGACAACGTTAATGTGACTGTGAATCCTGAGCCTGTCAATCAGCCCCCGATAGCCAACGCGGGTCCGGATGTTCTACTCACCCTTCCTGATGATTTTACTACTTTAATGGGAAGTGGTAGTGACGCAGATGGCACCATCGTGGGATACGTCTGGGAAAGCATCAGTGGTCCCGGGGGTACTTTTGGCGATTTGCTACAACAAAATTTATTGATTAGTGACCTTTTAGAGGGTATTTATGAATTTCAACTGACCGTCGAGGACAACCTTGGGCTAACTGCCACAGACAACGTGCGAGTGATCGTCAATTCTACCAACACACCGCCAACGGCTAATGCAGGTTTTGACATCACCTTGACCTTACCTAACAACAGTACCTCCCTTAATGGCATTGCCACAGATGTAGATGGAACTATTGACTTAACACTTTGGGAGCAGGTTGACGGACCGAGTTCGGTAACGATAGTTAATCCACTCAATACAACGGCCAATGTAAGCGGTTTGATAGAAGGGGTTTATAGATTTAACTTTTTTGTTCAGGATGATGAGGGATCAACGGATTCGGATGAGGTTAGGGTTACGGTTAACCCGGAGCCACCGAATAATCCACCTTCCGCGAACGCTGGACCTAACAGGGAAATTATATTACCTTTAAGCGCTATCACCTTAAACGGTTCTGGTTCTGATTCTGATGGTAGTATAGCTTCATTCAACTGGAGCCAAGTCTCAGGACCCGGTATGGCTACATTAAGTAATGAAAGCACAGAAAACCTTAATGCGAGTAATCTCGTGGAAGGCATCTATGTTTTCAGACTTGAGGTCACGGACAACAGAGGTGCTGCAGGTATTGATGATGCTCGGGTAACCGTGTTACCTATACCTGGAAATAACATCCCAATGGTCAATGCAGGCACCGACATCACAATCACCCTTCCGGAAAATACAGCAAACCTAGCAGGTTCTGCGACCGACTCAGATGGCACGATTTCTAGTACGAATTGGAATCAAATACTTGGACCGGTCGTAGCTTCTATTGGCGACCCAACCAGTCTGTCTACAGTTATTTCAGATCTAAATGAGGGCATCTATGTATTTCGCTTAAATGCTACTGACGATGATGGTGACTCTTCGTTTGATGAAGTCAGAATTACGGTTAATCCAGACCCCGCTAATGTCCCACCAATGGTTCAGGCTGGTGATAATCAAACCATTCGTTTACCAGAAAATTCGGTGACACTTAATACAACTACTAACGATATAGACGGCTTCATTAACAGCATAGCCTGGACCCAGATTAGTGGTCCTTCTTCCGCCGCATTGTCCTCTACTACCGACGAAGACATTACTGTCTCCGATCTTATTTTAGGAACCTATGTTTTTCGAATTACCGTGACAGATAACGAGGGTGGTGTTGATTTTGACCAAGTAAACGTCAGGGTGCTAGAAGCGGCAGCAAATCAGCCCCCGCTGGTGATTGCAGGCGACAATATCATCATTTTTGAGCCGGAAAGTGAAACCACCTTAACAGGTATGGCAAGTGATTCAGACGGTTCGGTTGCCACTACAAGCTGGACCCAGATAAGTGGTCCGAATATGGCGATCATAGTCAGTCCACTCTCGCCAAACTCAGCATTGAATGGCCTTACGCTGGGAACCTATGTATTTCAATTGACTGCTACGGATAATAACGGCTTATCCGGTTTTGATCAAATAAATGTTCGCGTAAACCCACCTAATCCAAATATTCCTCCTACTGCTGATGCCGGAGCCGATATTGCTATTCAATCCCCATTAAGTACCGCGCAGTTGCAAGGTGCAGCCTCCGATAGTGATGGAACTATACAAAGCGTAGCATGGTCCCAGATTTCAGGCCCTTCCACAGCAGATCTTTCCGACTCCGGTATGCTAAATACGGAAGCTAGTGATTTAGCTGTAGGCAATTATCTTTTCAGGCTTACGGTGACTGATGATGGTGGACTTACCAATTTCGACGAAGTATTGGTGAGTGTCGCACCTGAGGATCCTAATGTGCCACCAACAGTGGAAACGGGTCCAGATCTTTTGATCACACTCCCTATCAATAGCGTTGAATTAAGTGCTACCGCTAATGATGCTGACGGAACTATCGAAGAAATACTTTGGACCTCTGAAAGCGGTCCTGCATCAACCACCATTTTGTCTGAAAACATGTTAGCGGCATCTGTGACAGATTTAGTGCTTGGAACATATGTTTTTAGAGTCACGGTTACGGATGATGATGGATCTACCGCTTTTGACGAATTGACAGTTATCGTATCTGATAATGTTTTACCGTCGGCCTTCGCCGGAAGTGACATTAGCTTAATTTTCCCAGAAAACAGTGTAGAACTTGTGGGTAGTGCATCGGATTCTGATGGGACAATTGAAAGTAGGGAATGGTTCCAACGAAGCGGTCCAAGTAGCGCTACCATTAGCGTCACTAATCAAAACTCAATTACAGTAAGTGACCTGCAAATTGGCATTTACGAATTTGAATTTTTAGTAACGGATGATCGAGGTGCAGAAGCCTCCGATATGGTCTCCGTACAAGTTATTTCACCCGATGGCAACCAAGCGCCGATTGTTGATGCCGGGGAGGATATTACGATTACGCTACCCGTTACGTCGGCGACTCTTCGTGGTACTGCTGAAGATACAGACGGTATTATTAATCGATATTTTTGGAGCCAGGTCTCCGGTGAAAATGTTTCTATTTCAGACCCTAACTTCCGTGAATTAATCATTAGTAATTTATCGCTGGGTTCCTACACGTTCGAACTTACCGCAACAGATAATGGTGGATTATTTGCCTCTGATCAAGTTCAAGTCACTGTAGTACCTATACAATTATCATCTCTGCAAATACCTCGACTTTTTACCCCCAACAACGATGGAGTTAATGATTTTTGGGTGATTCCTGACATCGAGAGTGTTGAGAATTGCACAGTTGAAATATACGACCCGAACGGATTTAAAGTGTTTGGTCGAACGGGATATCAAAATGACTGGAATGGCACTTATGAAGGAAGGGATCTAAACGAAGGTGCTTATTATTACATTTTGGAATGTAATGAAGATAAACGTACAGGTGCCTTTCGGATAATCCGCTAGTCTATTTATCTAACATGAAAAGGGTTTTATTTTTCACTCTATTGACATTCATTACTTGTGGTAATCTTAAAAGTCAATCCTTACCTATTTATCGCCAATACTATTTGACACCTTCGATTTTAAACCCTGCATTCAATGGCATTAGAGGTTTTAATACATTGAATTTATTCTACAGACAACAGTTTGTTGGAATTGATGGAGCACCCGAGGTTTTTGGATTAAATTTTCAATTACCAACCAAGAATAGGCTATTTTTCGGATTGGATATTTATTCTGAAGAAGCCGTTCTTCTAAGGACTTCTTCGGCCGTTATCACATTAGGCTATGAAGTACCTCTGGGTGAAAATCAAAGTTTAAGATTTGCGATTTCTGGGGGTGTTGGTAATAATTCTTTAGATTTAGATGCTGAGGAACTCAATACAATTGATCAGACCATACTTTTAGCCATGGATGACAATTTTTATGTTGACGGTCGCTTTGGATTCCTCTACACGTACAAAAACCTGCATCTTGGAGTCACTCTTCCACAGCTTTTTAATAGGAGATCTTTCAGCAACGCAGAGTTTAATGATGTGGAATTCTCTGAATTGCGAGATCGCATATTCTACGGGAGCTACACTTACGCTGTAAACCCATTCTTTTCAATTAAACCGACCATCGTCTTTAATCAAACAGAAGCTACGAATGACTTAACGGGAGCATTAGGTATACACTATCAAGATAGATTTTGGATTGGGGCCACGTACGAAAATACCTTAGGAGGTTTTGCTGGGGTATCTGTTAACAATTTCTTGATTCAATATAATTATGAATCCTCCTCGTTTCCGGGAAGTATTTTCGATAATGCTTCCCATGGTGTACAATTATCCATCAAACTCGGTAAGAATAAAAAACAAAACGTAATTAAGGGATCTGGTGTAGCGAACGAATCAATTTCCGAAAGTACCTTGGCAGAAGATACTCCGGAAAAAAATGTAGAACCCACTACCGAAGAGGAGAAGCCAACTCCCCGTGCCACCAACACCATTCCGTCGAACGAAAAAGAAAGCACTGCTCAGCCTCTTTCTGAAGAAACGCAAACCAATAGTGTCGAAAAATCAATCACTGTACCAGAGAGTCTACCTGAAGACAAAAATAAGACAAAGGACCTTGAAGAGGATGTTAAAAACAAACCCATAGATATTGATAATCCCGATTTTGACAATGGATTTAATAAACGTAAACAGCAATTTGGGTTAGATAAAGGCTACTATGTGGTAGTTGGGGTATTTAGCAGAATAGAAAATGGAATTGCGCTGAATCGAAAAATTCGAGAAAGTGGATTTGACTCAGACATGGTTATTAATCCTAAAAATGACTTTTACTACGTGTTTGTATATTACGATCCAATTAATTCAAATAAAGCTAGGGATATAAGAAAGCAATTTAGGAAGAAGAAAGGCTTTGGAGAAACGTGGATAATGGAGATTAAATAATCACATCCTTTGAATACCTTTCTATCGTAACCCATGGCCAATTATATAAAATCCTTAGATGGATTACGCGGTATCGCAGTGCTACTGGTAATTATTTATCATTTCAGCAAACTACCTTTTATTGGATTTGATTTTGAACTTGGATGGATTGGAGTTCAGCTTTTTTTTGTGCTTTCCGGCTTTCTCATCACCAAAATCTTAATTCAAGAAAAAAAAGAAACGCTGAATTTCTACTTGAAGCGCTTTTATTGGAGACGTACCCTTAGAATATTTCCAATTTATTTTTTGTATCTACTTTTAATCTATGTAATATGGCTACTATCCCACGAACCAAATGATTTCAAATTTTCTATTCCCTATTTACTTACATACACATACAATTTTTCCGTTCTAGCAGAAAGCTGGGAGATTACACGTTTATACAGTCACCTTTGGTCTTTATCTATTGAAGAACAATTTTACCTACTATGGCCAATTATAGTCTATGTGCTCAGTATTAGAGGACTTAAAATACTAGCAATAACCATTATCATTCTAACTCCTTTCGTTAGATTAATTCTAGGAGAGATTCTAATCAATACTATGGCGACCGAAGAACTGGCTGGAATCGGAGTATATTGGTTCACGCTAAGTCATTTTGATGCCTTTGCAGTAGGTGGAGTATTAAATATAATACATGAAAACACCAGGCATAAAATCATCAGATTTGGATGGATCGTCTGGCTGATGGTATTAACCGCAGGGATCTTGAATTTAGTTAATTATGACGCGGAGCTCACTTCATATGAATGGACCTCCTTGGGTTATCTGCTTCCTGTCCTCGAAAATTATCAACATGTGTGGTCTTATACACTACTCAATTTATTATTTGGAATAATGATATTGTCTGCCAGCCTCAAGAAAACTACGCCTTTTTTAGAAGTAAAGCCATTAGTATTCATGGGTAAGATTTCATATGGAATGTATTTGTACCACTTTATAATCATCGTCTTCGTTGAAAAACTCTTTACCGACCGCAATATCAACGGTCTGCTTTTGTTGTTCATAACTTTGGGAGTAATTACCCTAGTATCATACCTTAGTTACATAATTTTTGAGAAAAAATTTCTGGTGTTGAAGAACAAAAAGTTTAACAAAATGCCATCTAACATTACATAGCCTTGAACAAAACACGACTGAAAGCGTTTTCAAAATTTATTTATTTTAGAATCAAGCTACAATAGTTTAAATTCAGTATTTTTTGCATTATTTTTACATTATAAATGGTTGGTTACCCTGGAGGTTTTTCTAGTATCTAACTAGTGATTTTTCGTTAGAATTGGTTTTAATCTTACATTGTGATAGTGAAAAGGGCTTTAATTATATTAATAACGTCTTGGCTACTAGTAGTCAGTGGAAAAGCACAGGATTTTGTTCCTTACCCAAATGAAGATGTTCTAGGTTGGCCCACCGATGCCTATGAGTCCTACATCTTTGCAGATATACCTTTCAGGATTTTGTTTCCCCCTGGATTTGACGCAGAAGGATCGGAAAAATATCCATTAATTTTATTTTTTCACGGTGCCGGCGAACGTGGAACGGATAATGAAAAACAGTTGGTTCACGGTGGGCAGCTTTCCTTAAATGCTGTTAACAGTGGTGAGTTTCCGGGAGTTTTACTTTATCCTCAGCATAACAATGGCGGAGGTACTTGGGGTCCATGGATTGATAGGGCTAAAGATGTAGTGGATAAACTTATAGATGACTACAACATAGATCCCAATCGTATTTATGTTCACGGTTTATCCGGTGGCGGAGAAGCCACTTGGCGTTTTGCTGCCTTCAACCCTACTTACGTGGCCGCCATGCATCCTATGTCCGCAGCGGGTTCCAATTTTCTTGAACCCAGTGGTGTACCCGAACCGTACGTTCATATTCCCATTTGGTCCTCCCAAGGTGGAAATGACAAAAATCCAACCCCGGCTGAAGGTAATTTTATGGTAAATACCATAAGAGACAGTTGGGGAGGAAATATACGCTACACATATTATCCTAATAGCGGCCACAATACTTGGAACTCACAATATAACCAACCTGATTTCTTTACCTGGTTTTTAGAAAAAGAAAAAACTGATATCCTTATCCGTTTTGGTGACGGGCGCTTTTGTGAAGATGATGTCATTAATGTTGACCTTGGCGTTACTCCTGGCTTTGATAACTATGAGTGGACTTTGAACGATACAACTAGCACGGTTATAGCCTCAGGGAGCATGTCGAACGAAATAAATGTGACTGACACCGGTAGATACTACGTAAGATTTCAAAGGGGAACAGAATGGACAAAATGGTCAAAACCCGCTCATATTAATCGCAACAGGCCGCCTTCCACAGAACCCATAATAAGTGCTGGACTGCAGTCTGTTAATCTGCCAGGATTAGATGGAAGCCAATCAGTCACTTTTTCAGGACCTGCGGATAAAGATTCTTATCAATGGTTCCTAAATGGTTCAGTTTTACCTGGTGCGGTTCAGCCAGAGCTTACAGTCGGCACGGCCGGGCAATACGCATTGAGTATTCAAGAGCCAGGAGGTTCAGGAGTAGAAGCGGATGGTATAACACCTACAGAATTTCGGGCAGATCCTCAAGGGTGCCCAAGTGAATTATCCCCATCGATAACTGTAACTACTTCTAATGGCGTAAATGTACCCGCTAGACCTTCTAATTTCTTTGTGAATGCGGTTTCTTCAAATACAATTGTAGTAAATTGGGACGATAATGCTTCAAATGAGTTAGGATTTGAATTATATAGATCTACCTCTTCAGGGTCTAATTACAGTTTAATAGCTAAAGTGGATGCAACCAACGAAAGTAATAACCCACAACAATATGTCGATTCTAATCTTACGCCCAATACAACCTATTATTATAGACTAAGGGCCGTAAATAACGATGGAGGCTCAGCGTACACAAATGAAGTTAATGCTACAACAGATGTTGATTCTGAGTCGCCATCTGCTCCTATTTTAAGTTTAGCTCAGACCACTCAGAATTCTATTAGTTTAACCTGGACTGCTTCCAACGATAATTCGGGAATTGCTGGTTATGACATATTTAGGGATAATTCATTTATCGGCAACGTTGATGGAGATATTTTAAATTTTACTAATACGGGACTTCCACTAGGTGAATTTTTTACGTATACGGTTCGAGCAAGGGACCTTTCGGGCAATACATCTATTCAGAGCAATCAAGTGAGTGGTGTAACTGTAAACAGTGGACTATCTTATAGATACTACCATCATAACAACCTTTCTACCGTAGATGATATAGAAGCTAACGGTACTTTTATTGAAAGTGGTACCACTAACAATTTTGATATCACGCTAAGAACCCAAGATAATCGGTTCGCTTTCATTTGGGATGGGTATATTCTTATTCAAACCGCCGGAGACTACACCTTTTACACAGATTCGGATGACGGCTCCAAGCTTTTTATCAATGGTCAGCAAATTGTGAATAACGATGGAACCCATGGGTGTATAGAAAAAAATGGCGTGATCACACTAGCCGAGGGATTTGCTGAAATACAAGTTAGAATGTTTGATAACGGTGGTGGCGAATGTTTAACCGTGGAATGGCAAGGTCCGGGTATTTCGAAAGAGAATATTCCGGACGACATCTTGTACGAAAATCCGTTTAGCACTCCCGTTCCACCTAGTGCACCAATAGTATTAAACGCTACCTCCATTGATTTTCAACAGATCGATTTAAGTTGGACTGATACAAGTTCTGATGAAACAGGATTTGAAATTTACAGATCCTTATCTTCCTCCGGGGGCTTTCAGCTAGTGCGTGTAACGGCTGCTAACGAGACTACTTGGAGTGATAGCGGGCTCAATGGAGAAACCACTTACTATTATCTTATAAATTCAATTAATTTAAACGGATCCTCTGAGACCGTTGGTCCCGCTTCTGCTACTACCTTGAGTGCACCGTCAGCACCTTCCGCGCCCAGTGGACTAACGTTACAAGCCTTAAGTTCTACCAGTGTAAAAGTGGACTGGACCGACAATTCATCCGATGAAACTGGCTTTGAACTATACCGAACTACGGTAGATCCCGGTGTTACAATTGATGATGATTACGTTTTGACCTTAGACGGATCAAACGACTATGTGGCCATTGATAACTTCTTTTACAATTCTTCGGGCTTATCAGAATTAACCGTGGAAACCTGGATAAAAACGAGCGATGGCTCCAATCAGGTGATTTGCAGCTTTGACAGGAATGAATATTTCCGATTGGAAATAGATGGTTCGGCGGCAGATGCCGGTCGTATTGGATTTGGTATTTTTACGAATGGTGGCCAAATTGATCTAGGTGGTAGTACTCGAGTTGATGATGGGAATTGGCACCATGTGGCGGCTACTTATGTCAATGGAGTGGCTAGCATTTATGTGGATGGAGTACTCGATGCTTCCTTGAGTCAAGGTACAACTTTTGGTACCGGAAATATCCGCTATGGTTTCATAGGTGTGGGTTCCGAAGCCACCTCATTCGATGGTTCACGAGGCCCCACGGATTATTTTAATGGTGAGCTGGATGAATTTAGAATTTGGTCTGTTGGGCGTTCGCAAACCGAAGTGAGTGAAAATAGATTTGTCTCTCTTGTGGGAAGTGAACCGGGACTCCAAACGTATTACAGAATTACAGAATCAAGTGGCCCAACTATCGCAGACGCTACAGCTACCGGTGCCACTGGTTTTCTACGCGATGATGTTGCATTCAGCCAAATTAACCCTTCATTGGTTGAACTCAATTCATTTACACTCATTCATACCAGTTCCGCAGATGCTACCAGTTACACTGACAATAGTGTGTATGGTAATAATACCTATTACTATCGAGTCAGAGCGTTTGGAGCTGGTGGTAACAGTGCCTACACTTCCGTAGAAAATGTGACAACTCCTAACCTGCCTCCCGTAATAGACGAAATTATTGACCGATCTGTCAAGTTCGATACAAGTCTTGATGTTGATATTATAGCCAATGACCCGGACGGCGACGCTATTTCGTTGAGCTTTGATGTAGCTCTACCTTCCTTTGCAACCTTTCAAGATAATGGCTACGGCATCGGCCGTATTACTTTCAACCCTACATCTGAAGATCAAGGAAGTTATCCATTAACAGTGACCGCAGATGATGGATCAGGTGGTTTGGATACCGAATCATTTATTATTACGGTAAGTGACAACGATAACCCAACTATTGTTGCTATCCCGAATCAGCTGTTGGAAGAAGGATTTGCATCTTCTGTGAATGTCTCAGTGACCGATCCGCAAACACAGGCCGCTATTTCTATAACGGCCGACAATCTACCCGCATTTGCTAATTTTGTGGACAACGGTAATGGGCAAGGTACCATTGCTTTTAGTTCCGGTATTGGGGATGCCGGATTCTACCCCAACATTAGAATAGTGGCCTCCGATGGTGAAGGCGGTTTCAGCGAAGAGTTCTTTAACCTAACGGTCAACGAAGTTGATCCTTTCTTTTCATTGCAAATTAACTTCTCAACAAGTGCTTCTACAGGTCCGTCTCCTTGGAATAATTTTGTTACGACAAATAATGGTATATCGAATTTAGTTTCAAATGAAGGCGTAACTACTGATGTAGGTTTGCAAACTTTCGATGCTACTAATGCCAAGTTTAACGAAGCGTACATAGCTGACTTAGCCGATGGAGTTTATCCCAATGACGTATTGGAGACTTTTTGGTTCAAATTTGGAGGTACTGTAGTAATGAGACTACAAAATCTAAATCCTTCTTTGTTTTATGATCTTAGTTTTTTTGCCGGTGTTAATGATGATTTTGAAAGACAATCTGATGGTCCAACCCTAGGAGCCCAAAAACGGACAAGGATTACCGTTGACGGAAATGTGCAGACCATTGATTTTGCTAATAATAACTCAAACCTATTGCAGTTTACAGGAATTCAACCGGATTTAAATGGCGAAATTGTGATCCAGGTTACTAAACCCAATGGTAGTGTCCCCTATTTTGTACTAAATGCATTGGTGGTAGACGCCTACTTCAACAACGGTTTAGCCCCTGAGGCACCTGATAATCTGAACTTGACCGCTACTTCCAGTTCTGAGGTAAATGTTCAATGGGCCGATAATTCTAATAACGAGACCCGCTTTGAAATATACCGATCTGACGTTTCTGAATCAGGGCCTTTTGTATTAGCAGGAAATGCCGCCTTAAATTCTACTTCTTTTTTAGATACCAATTTGACTGGCAGTACCCTTTATTACTATAAGGTAAGAGCTGTGAATGTTAATGGTTTTGGTGAAACAGGTATTGGCCTTGTTACTACACTGAATAGTCCTCCTACTATTACAACTATCAATGATGTAACGCTCAGCAGCAATAGCAATTTGATATTGCCCGTTTCGGCGACAGATCTTGAAGATAATACCATATTTTTAACTTCAATTAATTTACCAGATTTTATCACTTTTTTGGATAATGGTGACGGTACGGGAGCCTTCACTTTTAATCCAACCTCCACGGATGCTAACTTTAACGGTTCAATAACGCTTGAAGCCATTGATAATTTTGGTTCAAATAGTTCAGCTTCCTTTTTTGTCACAGTTACGGATGATCAATTCTCTGAAGTGATCTACATTAACTTTGATCTTAATTCGATGGCATCTAACCCTTGGAATAATCTAGAGGCGAATCCAAATTCACAACCTAGTTATTCGAATCTTTTGACGGGTACGGGTAATCCGTCAACCGTAGGATTAACTGTTAATTCGGGTTGGTCAGGTGTAGCTGACGATGGTTTGACAAGTGGCAATAATACATTCGCTTACCCTGACGACGTTGTACGTAGCTATTGGTACACTACCGGAACAGCATCAATGACAATCACTGGTCTTGTCCCAGGCACTTATTATAATATCGACCTCCTGGCGACCACAGATCAATGGATTTACACTAACTCTGACTATAGCTTGGGTTCTTTGACAAAGTCTATAAGTGCTACAAACAATGGCGATGAAATCGAATTCTTTAGTTCATTGTTAGCCGACGGGAGTGGTGAAATTGATATTACAATTAATGCTTTAACGAACGCCCAGAGAGCATTTATAAACGCGATAGTTATCAAAAGGGCAGATTCCAGTATTCCAATTTCTCCAAAAGAATTACTTGCAAATGGAATTTCTCAATCTCAAATCTCACTATCTTGGGAGGATAATTCAAACAACGAAACAGGTTTCGAAATCTATAGGTCCAACGGTCCGGGTGAAATATTTACGTTAATAAATACTACTGCGGCCAATGAAACCAGTTATTTGGATGGCGGTCATCAAAAAAATACGGCATATATTTATAAAATTAGAGCGGTTAACGCCAACGGAAACTCGGCATATAGTAACGAGAGTACTGCCATTACTATTGATCAGAGAATTTTGGTAAATATTAATGCCAGTATTTCGGGTTTTGACCAAGCGCCTGCCCCTTGGAATAATACCAACGCAGTACCGGAAGACGGAACGGTTTTTTCCAACTTTTTGAATGAAAGCGGTCAAGTCACCTCTGTAGGTTTAGAGCTACAGACGTGGTCAAGTGGCCAGACCAACAACAGCGGTTTTCAGACCGGTGATGATAGCGGTATTTATCCCGATGAGGTATTGCAGGGCTACTACTATCTGAATGACTTTGAGTCTGCGGACTTACTTTTAAATAATCTTAATGACTCTCTAGTCTATGATTTACATTTTTTTGGCACGGAAAACGGAACCTTTACTCCAGCAGCCGGGCCTGGCATAGCAGATTTCAGTTCGGGTACGGTTACGGAAACGCTCTTTACGGAATTTAATACAGTAGAAACCGTAGTCCTCGAAGATTTGGCACCTACTGCAAATGGTTCGATTCC
>JBCCIX010000015.1:0-21678 GCA_039028075.1 Bacteroidota bacterium
ACTCAAATCTTTCCTGATCGTCATAGTTGGGATCAGTCGCAGCACTACCACCCTCATCATTAGTGGCAGACGGATTTGTATTAGGCGCCAAAGGCAATACCACATCCTTTCTCCAATCTGTGTCCGGAACCTGATCCCAAATCAGATTGTTAAATGCCTTCGGATTTCCCCTGGTCTCACCTCCATTGAAGTTATTACAGATGTAATAGAAATATGACGCAAAACCGTTAGACTCCGTCTCTATTATAGTACTTGCCCAAATCGCCTCTGGTAGACCCGCATCATTGAATCCGGACTTCCATTCTGCTTCCGTCATTAAAGGAAAACCATCTCGTGCCAGTCTTGCTGATTCCGCAGCTGCGGCCCAATCTCCGCTGTTAAGGGCAATTCTTGCTCGGATACCATGTGCTACATTTAAATTTAAATGAGACTTATTCGGACGAGAATTTGCCTGTGCCAACAAAACAATCGCCTGGTCAATGTCAGCATTCATTTGATCGTAAATAGCCTGTACAGGCGCTCTCGGACCACTTTCATAGGGGGGTTCCGTACCCGTCAAGAGTGGTACACCCGGATCGGTAGCAGGATTTCCTATAAGATATCCTCTTGCAAAATGTGTGATGAGTTGCAAGTATGCCCAGGCTCGATAGGCATGGGCCTGACCCAAAATGGTCGCAAGTTCAGGATCAACAGGCACTCCTTCCGTTTCATTGATTATCTCACTTGCGCTGGCAATGATATGGTAACGCTGATACCATGCGTTAAATACCGTTAAACCGGTAACTTCTGTGTGTGCTAGCCATTGCAATTCTGGTTGCATCCACCCAAAACCAGGTCCTGTACGAATTACATTCCCGGTAATGGCGTCGTCTGCAGGGACAAAATAACTTTGACCGTTTCTGGAATTGGTAGAGCCGGGAGGCAAATTTTGGTACATCGCTCTATGCAGGCCTTCGATGATAAGGGCCATGTTGGCATTGGTTGCCAATGCGTCATTTGCTGATATGGCATCTGTAGGAGTATTTTCCAAAAAATCATCTTCACAACTTGTGTTGAGTAATACCATACAAGGTATCAACCATAAAATTATTCTGTTTTTCATTTTCTTGAGTTTAAAGTCCAACATTCAAACCTACTGTGAAGAGCCTAGCTGGATCATATCCATTTCCATTTCCTGTCCCCGCAAGATTAAATTGTGCATTTAGTCCTGTTCTCTCCGTGTTCAACCACAGGTTTTCACCAGAAACAAAAACACTCAGGCTATTTAAGTTTATTTTTTCAAGGAGACTCGCATCGAAACTATAAGAGAGGTTGATATTACGCAGTGTTATGAAATCAGATTTAGTCAAAAACCGAGTGGATGAGACCTGAACCTGAGTAGCGTTGCCATTTTCCAATCTGGGAACATCTGTAATATCACCTGGTTGCCTCCAAGCCCTGAGTGCATCAACATGAAGTCCCTCGCCATAATCCCCACTGTGCATCAAGGCGCCATAGCCACCGTCTCTAACCCAGCCACCCTGCTGGAATGTAAATAGCACATTAAGACTAAATCCTTTGTAGCTCAATCTGTTAGTAATAGAACCAAATAGATCAGGAATGGAGTTCTTATCCGTCCAGAACCGGTTAGCCTCGTTCCAATCATTTGTGGTTAACTGGTTCCCATCTGCATCCAGGGCAGGTCTGTTGTTACCTGTTTCTTCATCAGGTTCAAATACATAGTACAACTGGTCCCCAGTCTCAGGATCTACTCCCGCAGTATGCCAGATATACCACTCATAACGAGAACGGCCCTCGTCCCATCGCTTGGTTCCATTTTGAGTAGGATTGGGTATATCCAAAATCTCGTTACTCTGTGTGGTAACCTGACCGGTCAGATCCCAGTTTAGTCCGGAAGGGTTTCTCAAGATGCTACCTCTTATGGTTACCTCAAAACCATCATTTCGCATGTTAGCCACATTATCGGGTATTACCTCAAAGCCGTTAGAAGGAGAAATAGGGACGTCGAATAGCAAATCGGTCGAATTTCTTTGATAGTACTCAACCGTACCGCTTATTCTGTTATTCAATACTGAAAAATCTAGCCCTATATTCATATTCTCTATGGTCTCCCAAGTCAGGGTCTGATTCCCCAGATCTTCCCAGAAAATAGCGGGAGCAGCGGCATTCGAGGTAAGTCCATAACGAGGTTGCGAAATAAAGAAATCGTTGAGGTTGTCATTTCCAACCTCACCGTATGAGGCCCTAAATGTCAAATCATCCAAAAAACTTAGGCTTTGCATGAAGGATTCAGCGCTCAACCTCCAGGAACCTCCTATTGAGTAGAAATTACCCCATCGAACAGATTCATCAAAAACAGATGATCCGTCTCTCCTACCTGATAAGGACAAATAATACTTGTTCTTATAATTGTAATTGAATCGGGCAAAATAACCTTCAATACCTTTTTCAGAGGATCTTCCAGAAATGGTCTGTGGTAACGAAAAGTTATCAAATTCAAAAATACCCTGTGCAACCTGCTCAATTGAACCAACACCGCTTGTCGAAAACTCAAAATCAAAACTCTCGTGTCCTAAGGTAATGTCAAGGTTGTGATCATCCGCAATGATTCTCTTATAGGTTAACAATTGCACAAAGTTATCAGTTATTCTTTGTGTTTTGTTCTCTGTTAACCTTCCAAAGCCTTCTGCATCTCCGACTTCCGCATTGATATAAACAGCATCGTCTATGTTCTGGTAATCTCTACCGAATGTAATCCTGGCACCGAGGCCTTCAACCCAGGGGATATCGATATCTGCGTATGCCCTGAGACCGAAGGCATTCTCCCGGTCATTGATATCATTCAGTATTTGTTCTTCAAGAGCATGACGACCGGGGCGAAAAGGTCGTGCGCCAATACCCAAATCAGCATCTCCTTCGCCTCGATCAAATAACCTATTTCCATCAACATCGAGTACAAATTCTGAAGTAGAAGGATCTACTAGCCAGACAGGATAGATGGGTGCTACATCTCTGGCCCAACCAAAAACATTGGTGATGGCGTTGCCATCCGCATTTGTTGGCCCCCTATCTTCGGTGAGGGATATATACAAATTGCCACCTAGGGTCAACCAGTCATTTACATCAAAGTCCGCTCTCAACCTGGTAGAAATACGCTCAAAGTCGCTTTCGACTATATATCCCTCTTCTTTTAGATACCCCGCAGAAAAGAAAATGGTGCTATTCTCCGTTCCTCCAGATACGGTCAAATCGTGAGATTGTCGTGATCCCTGTCTTTCTATCGCGTCAAACCAGTCTAAGCCAGGTGTTACGACCCGTGCGTCCGGGTTAATCGTACCGTCAGTACGCACAATATCATCATTAGCAACATTAAAAGGATTATATCCTAATCGGTTAAAAATAGTAGCTGATGCTTCTGCCTCAGGATCTGGCGTAGTGCCAGTAGCCAGTGCGTTTTTGTAAGCTTCCCACATGAGCTCGTAATACTGTTGCGCATTGGTAGTTTCATAGGTGTCATATGCACGGCCTATGGTGCTAAACTGGGAAGAATAATTGACCTGGGTTTTTTTACCCTTTATCCCTTTTTTGGTCGTAATCATTATCACACCATTAGCGGCACGTGACCCATACAGGGAAGTCGAAGCGGCATCCTTAAGTACCGTGAAGGTTTCGATGTCGTTTTGATTGATCGTATTAAGGTTGCCGGAAAACTGAATACCATCTAATATAATCAATGGGTCTGTAGCTCCGTCAAAATTACCGAGGTTTCCGACGCCTCGTATTATGACCTCAGGTGATGCGCCGGGTGCTCCTGATGGAGTTATAAATTGTACACCTGAGACATTTCCTTCCAAACCTGCTAATGGATTTGTCACCTGTCTCAACGCCAAATCTTCAGCTCCTACAGTTTGTGCTGATCCTGTGAAATCTTTTTTGGTCGTTGTACCGTAGGCCGTGACTACGACCTCACTCAACTGAGTAACGTCAGAAGTCATCTGAATATCAATAACCGATCTCGATCCTATTTCAACTTCTTCAGAAGTTAGACCGATAAAGGAAAAAACAAGTGTTGCCGTGCCACCTGGAACATTAATAGTATAATTACCGTCAATATCGGTAACCGTACCTGTAGAAGTGCCTTTAAGCACTACATTCACACCTGGTAAAGCCTGACCATCATCTACGGATGTTACCTTACCAGTAACTGTTCGCTCTTGTGCCTGAACGTTATTTGCGCTAACGATCATCACCAGAGCTAAACAAAAAAGTAAAAACTTCTTCATACTGTTTTGGTTTAGTTATTTATTAAATTTTCAGACCTCAGAACTCCAAGACAAAGTACGCTTTGGAAACTCCTCAGACCTTAGATCAAAGGTGTAGAAGGGGGGGATAAACAAATTCCCCCAAAATGACTGATATTTTGAGGGAATTAATACCCTTTTTAAGGGGTTATTGGGGGTTTTTAGTACCGATCTAGATCAATTTGTCTTTAGTAGCCTTTGCAATAGCCTCTGATTTGCTGTTGACTTGCAGCTTAGAATAGATGTTTTTGATATGAGATTTTGCAGTCTCCTTCGTGATAAATAATTCTTGGGCAATCATACTGTAGCTCTTTCCCTTGGCGAGTAATTCAAGTACTTGAGTTTCACGGTTGGATAATGGTGAGTTCGGATTTTTCTGAAATGAATTTACCACCATCTTCGCTATTTTGGAACTCATTGGAGCGCCGCCATTTTTAACTTCATCAATAGCATCCAGTAGCTGAGAGTGACTGGTATTTTTCGTGATATAGCCGCTGGCGCCTGCAACCAGTGCCTGGAAAACAAGCTCGCTGTTCTCGTAAATGGTATTGACAATGAGTTCGACATTAGGATGTGATTTTTTTATGATGGATATAGCTTCGATGCCGTTCATCCCGGGTAATTCCAGATCCATTAGTACGATCTCCGGCGTGTCTTTTTTGATGTTCTTGATCGCCTCTTCTGCATTATCGTAAGAATTCACTACATAATAATCGCTAACGCTATTGATAATGAGGGCAAAACCCTCTCTTACCGCATCATTGTCTTCTACTATTACTATTCGAGACCTAAAATAATTGTTCATGTTGTTTGTATTAAAAAATTTTGACCTTGTTCTCTTTTAGTTCTGATCGAATAGCAGCTTTAAACTCGATGCATATGCCAACATTATTTTCTCCCCTCTGGATATCTAATTCTCCACCGAGCTGCTCCGCGCGAGTCCTCATATTTCGAAATCCATTGCCCCTCTTGACATTTTCAATTTTGACACCAACACCGTTGTCCCACACTTTTATTACGAAACTATTCGAAATCAGGTTCAGATCAAGGTGAACTTCAGAAGCTTTGGAATGCTTGAGTGCATTGGTCATAGCCTCCTTACAGATTAATACAATTTGCCGGCTCCAACCTGAAGGTAATGGTAATGCACTGAACTCGCAGGTGGATGAATAAAAATCTATGGGTGCATTCTCAAAAAGCTCCTCACCAAAATCTTTGATGTACGTAAATACTTCGTTTAAATCATCACTCTCCGGATCAATAGACCAAATAAAATCTTTAGTGCCATTGAATAGCGACTTTGTATGTTTTTCTATATTGTCCAAAAGATCATCAATTTCCTTGGACTTATCTTTTAATTTTAGACTAATCAGATTGGTGAAAACTGTGATACTGGCCAACTGATTACCCATGTTATCGTGAAAATCCCGAGCCATACGCTTTCTCACTTTTACCAGCTCTTCTGACCTTATTCGTTCCACCGTCAACACTTTGTCGAGGTTCTTCTTTACACGAAAATCATTGTATAGCTTGATCAAAAGGAGCAATACGAGTCCAACTAATACGTAAAACCAAGGTTTTTGCCAAAATGGAGGTATAATACTGATCTCAATTTCAGCCGGTTGCGTTGACCAAAAGCCATCGCTATTAGAAGCACGAACCTGAAAAGTATAATCCCCTGGGGGCACATTGGTGTAAACAGCTTCTCTTTTGTTTGTATTAGGACTCCAATCTTCAAGCCCTTTTAATCGATATTGATAGGTTACACCTGCTGGGTTTCTCAAGCTGTTTCCTAAATATGAAATAATTAGATTGTTATTATCATACTTAAATTCCAAGTCTCCAGGGACTCTTTCCGTAGGCTTAAGATCACTCTGCTCCCATGATAGCTCTTGATAATCTAAAGCAATACCTGAAATGTAAGTTATAGGTGGGCATGAATTTATTTTTTCTGATCTCGGACTATAACGGATAAGCCCTTCACTATTCCCCATCCAAATATCACCTTTTGGATCCTGATAAATTGAATTATATAATGTTCTAATCCCATCTATACCTTCAACTTTACCGTACGCTTTAATTCTCTCTAATTCAACATTTTCATTAAATACTAGTTTATCCACGCCTCGTTCCGAACCTACTATCAAATCACCATTGGTATCAAATAGAAGGTTATAGATCAAATCGGAGGTCAGTCCGTCATTAGCGGTGTAATAGGTATGCTGCGTACTGCCGGGAGTAGTTTTAATCAGGCCATGGCCCGAATAGCCCAACCAGTAGTTCCCATGTTTATCTTGAAGGGCTACGTTAATTCTATTTTCAAACAAATCGGCATTTAAGGCTACCTTTATTAACCTATCTTCCGAGAATTTACATATTCCTTTACGTGTGGTAATGGTTACTTTTTGTTCAGGATCTTCAAAAATACCCCAAATTACATTGTCCGGAAGCCCCGAATCAGTATTGAAATTTCTGAAATCACCATTTTCGTATACGCTAAGGCCGCCCGTAGTTCCAATCCAAAGTCGACCGGATGAGTCATTGTAAAGAACTCTTACCACCGAATTGATGAGCCCATCCTGTGAAGTCAATTGAAAAAAGGTTTCACCATCATACCGTATAATACCTTGATTTCTCGTGCCAAACCAGATATTTCCACGGTGGTCCATTACGCTTGCGGTGACGTGGGTTAGAAGCGAACTTTTTAGTGAGGTAAAAATTGATCCTTCTGAAAGCATTTGAACCCCTTCACCAAAACTTGCTATATAGTAATTTCCTGCCGAATCCTTGGTAATCGAAGTTACCGGTTGGCCGTATAATCCATCATCTTGGGTATATAATTCGAAAGCGTCATTCCCCAATTTGATTATTCCATCCCCATTTGTAGCAAACCAGATATTACCCTCTCTGTCACGATAAATTCTAGACACCGGAAAATCAGTGAACCCGTTCTTTTTATCGATGAGATAAAGCTTACCGTTAATCTCTCGAAAGGCTCGACCACCTGATACGGTCCAACGCTCATTTTCGTTAACTATGACACTTGATGTAATAAAATTGCCTTTTCTGATAACTTCAAAAGAAGTGGGGTCATTCAAATCAATAAACACCAATCCCTTGTTCGATCCGGCAACCACCAAGCCATTATCTTGAATCGCAATCTCTAATAGATAGCCGTGGAACTGTTTGTTAGTCAGTATAGGAATCCAATCAAGATTTTTATAGACAAATAATCCCTGAATAGCCGTAACAAAATATACTTGACCTAGACTATCACACTTAATATCAATGATCTTGTCATTGGTAATCCAATGGGACAAATCCACCTTTTCTAAATCAAAATTGGAATTAATTCTACCCAGGCCGCCAGAGGGGTGTGAAAACCAGACGTTCCCCTTATTATCACTCTCAATAACATTAACTGATGCTGTATATTGCACCGTATCTACCAAAAAATTTCTAAAGCGAAACCCATCGAAAACGGAAATTCCGTTGGAGGTAGCTGCCCATACATTGCCCTGAGAATCCACAGTAACTTGACGAACAATATTGTTGGACAAGCCATCTCTCTCCGTATAATTCTCAAACTCAATCCCGTTGAATCGGGAAAGCCCACCACCCAGGGTCGCTATCCACAAGTTGCCAAATGTATCTTCTACAAGGTCGGTAACTTTTTCATGAGGTAGGCCATCGGTGATCGTATAGTTAATGAAATTATAACGTTGACCCAACAATGGGCTCGAAATGAGTAGGGCTAAATAAAACCAGACTATACGATGGCTCATGAACTGGAGGGAAAGTTATACACTTTATAAATTTCACCCTTTTAGGGGGATTTCACCTCAAAAGATACAATTTTCCAATACCGTTCTTAAAGGCCTTATCTCCCGCCGTACCCCGCAGATCAATCGATTCGCCATTTTGCCGAACATCAACTTTGTACAGATAAACGCCGTTTGCCAATTGGTCTCCAAATTCATCTTTCCCGTCCCAGGCAAAATCACTAATATTATTACCTACGCGCACAGGTCCTAGTTCATCTTGAGTAATGACCCTTACAATTTTACCGGAAACCGTCATGATTTGAATTTTAATCTGGTCAGGAATTTCACTCCCCGTCAGCGTAAATACAAATCGGGTGTTTGTCGAAAAAGGATTAGGGTAAGGGTAAAAATTAGTAATTGAACTCTCATTTACCACATCAAAATTAATAAGATAAGGTTCTGTTCCTGCTTCATTACCACTTGCATCATTGGCCTCAATTCTTAGTGCGTAGGTTCCATCTTCAAGCCTACCCGGTTGATACTCTACGGAAAAGTCTTCATCCTGACTGGCTGCAAACCATTGTATTTCGCTTGAACTAAAGCTTATCCTTCGAAAATTACTGGTCTCACCAGGGTTACGCAGAAAGATATTCATGCCCAGTGTATCAGACTGTAGCAACAACTTATTTTCATCCCTTAGTTTTATCGAGATCAAGGGTGTTGCCGAAACAATATCACCATCCAAAATATACTCCCCATCAAAGACTACATCAATTATCGGGTTGATGTTATCCCTACTTACTTCAATCGCATTCAACAGATTAATCACGTTATTATTATAGTAATTCTCGCTGAGAATTCTCGGATTTACAAACACAGTGAGCGCACTATTTCCCGACTTACCAATTGTAGATTCGGTAATACTGAATAGACTTGTATCTCCGGGGGCAGGTTGTATTATTTTAAAGCTATTATTAAAAGATTGCCTCTGATCTACATTTAAGAAAGACGAACTGACGATGATCGAATCCGTAAAACTGATCTCGCTTATATTCCAAAAACCAAAATCACGACTAAATACCTGCCCTTCCTGAAGCTGGACTGTTAAGGGCTCACTAAACATTGGGACTATTAAAGCTTCCGCTACCGGTTCAAATGAGACTAGCCAGTTATTAAGTTGCGGAGCGGTTAAGTCCGTAGGGTCCGTAACTTGCCAGTTAAGTTTTAAAAAGGGATACTCATCAGCATCGATGAAAGTTAAATCTGTAGTTTCCTGCGATAAATTAGAAAGCAATAGGGTTTCAGTTCCGTCTATCGTAACACCGGTGATACTTATAGACTCCTGATCTTGATTAGTAAGTGAAGAAACCTTGCTCAGCTGGTTCCAAGACGCTGCAGGACCTATCGAGTTAGTAGTAATAGCACCTGAAGGGTCCACGCCAGTGATAGATGTTTCAAACTCTATTTGCTGCTGAGCAGCCGGTGTTTGCTGGGTCCTTATTACCATGGCGCTTCCTGGCAGACTTCCTTTTTGACCCAGAATAATGACAGGTTCACCATCCACAAAGTCGTTAAAAATCGTCGGTTCTATGCCAAGTTCGGCTAAACTGGATTTTACCGCGCTCGACCAACCTGAAAATAAAGCATCTCCAATGGTGAAAAGTAGAACTGTATCGCCTTCATTAACATTGTCTACATAAGCTCCAATGCCATTTGCTCCGTCAAGTTCAGCCGGTCTGAAATTGTTAATTACTTGGGGTATTCTTCCGCAGGTACGTGAGTTGCCAATGGACGCAAAGATGCCAATGTAAGGGGCCGTGCTATTTCTATCGAAAGCCACGAGGTTGACAGAATTATTTCTACACGGAAAGCCGTTATTAATAATATATTCAATATTGTTCAGCGCGATCGAAACATTGAGTAAAGAATCATTACTATTAGGATCTCCACCATTCGGTAAAAGCTCATTATCACCTCCTAATGTAAGTACACTCAAACCCAGTGTAGAACGTTCAAAATCAAAACTTTCGTTATTCGGATTTTCAACCAATCCAGTGAGCTGGTTTTGATTAATTTGGTCGAATACCCTTTGAGACCATCCTGAAGGACCGTTATTAATGAAAGTAAATGAGCTCGTTACCCATTCATTGTCTTCTCCTGGTTCGGGTTGTGCAAATCGTGACCTCCAGAAGTAAACCGTGCTGTCACCGTCCGGAATTTCCGATTCCCAAGTAGCCAGAACTCTGGCATTGAGGTTTTGATTTTTTTTAAAGGGGCTGTTAAAAGTAGCAACAGAATCCAACTCGAAAATAAACTCACGCTCCTCTTCGAATGGATTAGCAGCTTGTGCAACAAGCTTTACTCTAGTAGTATTAACAATACCAAAATTGAGAGGAAATAGGTTCCTGGTTCCGGAGGTTGGAATAAAAAAATCCAAAATACCAATATTATTTAATTCATTTAGCTCATCAATTGAATTAGGATCATCAAGACTTACTTCAAATCTATTGTTGCCAAAAGCATCCTCTACTGACCTTCGCACTACAATGGACAAGGTATCTTGAAATCTTACGTTTTTAAATACACTATCGTACTGAAGGTTAGTACCATTGTTTAGCGTGCGAGTAATCGTAACCCGAATAGAATCAGGGTCCGTTATCCCAAAATTTTTGACAATGGCTTTTACTAAAAAACTATCAGTTGCCGCTGAGATAGGATCATCATTTAATGATTCAAGAAATATATCCTCATTTCTGAGGCTATAATCTGGCTTACCGGCTCCGAAAAGTTGGGCCGCCGGATCACCTAGAAGAAGCATTTGCTGCGCCTGAGTGATGTTGGCGGGTGACGCTCCATTACGATCAATATACTTTTTGGCAACTTCTTTTTGCACCTCTCCTATCGCTTCCTTGATGAAGGTAGAATCACCATACGCGACCTCGTAAAACGTATTTGAATACTCCCTCAAGGTACTTTCAAATCCAAAAAAAGTATGCGCAATGAAATGGATCGCTCCTTTATTTTCAGCTAATATCCAATCCTCACCGAAGAGCACGTTGGCCTGGAAAAACTCACCCGCATTACATCCGTTGACCAAAATGGCAGGGTACCTCCCCGGGTTATTGTAGCCTTGGATAGGATCGGATACAAAGCCAATATCGATGTCCGTAACGTCGGGGGCCGAGTGCCCGTAGAATGTGATCTGCCCTAGACCTTGATTTACTTCGTCCGCCACATTTATGAGTTGGATAGGACTACTGAGCTGCTTTCCAATGGTAGTTACCTGGCCACCGAGAAAATCGCTAACAGCAATATTAGCAAAACCGTCCACATAACTTCTAAACCGGGGAAGTTCACTTTCACGTAGCCCTCCACTCAAGTGAAGAAGCTTTTTTCTATTTAAATCATCAAAAGGTGTTGACTCCATTTCTATGATTTTATTTAGATAAGACAACACCTCTGCACTGGATTTAGCGGGCAATCGACCTACAGGTACTGCAGGTTCGAATTGAGACTGGCCTAATCCAGCGGTAAACACCATGTCGGAGGCGGGAGACCCTGCCGGAGGCACGAGATCACGGATTTGAAAAGTCTCTCCATTTTCCTGCTTAGTGACCGATATGAACCCATTTGGATTTCTATGAAAATTCCACTCCGGACTAAGACCTTTACCAATTAAGAACAAATATTCCGGGCTTCCATTTTCAACCATAAATTCCATGAAATTATAGATAGCAATAGGATTAATCTCTCCGAAACTAAATTGATTATACAATTGCTCCATAGCAACGATTAGCGTATCGAAAGCACCACCTTCTGCGCTGGCTCGGTAACTACCATAAGCCTCGACCGGATTATTAACGGAGGCGGTAGGTTGCATAAGTAACTTGTGACTTATAATAATGTAATTGTAAAGAGCGGGGTTTATTTCACGAAATGCGGCCGTCGTGATCTCGGGACTACCAAAGCCACCTCCATTATTTAAGTATATGGTGCGAGAAACTCCCGTATTATCAACAATAAGTGCAGCATCTGTTCCGGTAAGATTGTAGCCTAATCGTATCGGGTGTTGAGGATCGGTAATGTCATAAAACCCACTATTAGTAGTTACATTGGTACATTCTAGAAAAGAGGTATTACCCGAATTGGGCGTTAAGTAGAACGTTTTGTTTATTCCTTCGGCATCGAACGCTTGAGGGAAACGCAGCCTTAGGTAGGAGGTACTTAATAAATCATTACCTCCGTTAACGCCCAGAGCATTCACCCGTACTTGCAAGGTACCCGCGATGGCATCAATATCGCTCCATTGTAATGACGAAGTAAAAGATGAAGTAGTAAAGCCAGAGAACTCAACCGTACCAAGGGATCGTTGTGATCCTTGATTCGGCCCAACAAAAACCTCTGCAAGATGTGCTACGTTATCTCTGCCCACCAGAAGCAGTTCTAACTGTGGAGGACCAACAGACTGAACCGTAGATGTTATACCTTCCAGCTCAAATTCTTGTGATTCGTTTTCCTGGATAGCGCTACTTGTCCAGCCTTCTCCAAAATCAAATTGGGTAAATTTAATCAGCTCATCGGTTCCGAAACCTACACCCTGAGCGTATACGTCAACTTTCAGATCCAGAATATCTTCCGAATGGGCTATTTCAGAAGAAAGCCCATTTACATTATTCTCTGAAAATGACTCCATTCGTTTTACATCTCCTGGTGTTAAAAGAAATGTAAGGAAGTAAGAGGAAGAATCACTGAATATATTGTAAAATGTATGCGGCTGAGCCGCTTCAGGTTCATACAAAGCAGCATCAAGTGTTCCGTCATTTCTTTTGCCGTAAAATTCTATGAAATCCGTGGTATTGAAAACTCTATCTCCCTCCCCCTCAACGTAAATGGCAATTTCTTCACCTCGATAAAACATTTGTAAACGTCTAGGATCAGTCGACATGGGGAAACCTGCACTCTGAAGATCAGAAAAAGCTATTCTGTAAATGCCATCAGCGGCTACGGTTACTTTAAAGTACTTTTTGTTGTAATCGATCCATTCATTACCATAAGGCTGAGCCTGTGCATGTACAAATGGAAATAAAATGAATAGCAGTAATTGATACCTTCTCAATTGAAACCTGCTTTAAGAGAAAAAACATTGCTGTAGAGCGCCTCTGACTGATCACCAATGTCCGTCAGTGCATAATCCACGGTCACACTTTTGATCTTAAATCCAATACCAAAATTAGGTTGAAACGTCCTGTATGTAGCGTTATCAAAGTCTCTAACTTCCTGGATATCCCCCATACCACCTCGAAGAAAAATTATTTTTTTGTAGTCGAACTCCAGACCAATGGCCGGGTCGACAGAAGCAAAATCAGACTTCCATAAAACATTTCTCTCACCATCAAAAGAGATGACAAAATCCACTGCTATGAGCGCGCCAACGTTTTTTTGCACTTGAAAATAACGAGCCACACCAACGACAGCCTTTGGTAGCGTAACTTCTACCGAATTATCCGGTATTTCATTATTGGTTTGGGTAAAAATATCGACAATCTGATCTGCATTATGGTTCCATGCATTAAAGGTACCGGTCACGTCATTAACCATAATTCCGAAATTCCATTTCTTGTAGTCCAATTGTGCACCAACGTCAAGCCCAAAACCCCAGGCATTCGCAAAATTACCGGCTAGTCTGTGCACCACTTTCACATTACCACCTACTTTAAGTCCGTTCAGAATCGGAAGTTTTCGTGCATAAGACACTAAAAACGCATAGTCAGCTGCTGAAAAGAAACGAATATTATCATAATTGAGAGCACCATTAGCATCGTACAGAAAACGCGTGTCGGGAATGTCATCGATAGCAAAGCGAATAATAGAGGCGGCCAAATGGCTTATAGAATCAATAGGAGTGGCAAACCCTATGTAGTCATACTTAGCTATGCCAGCAAAATATTCGGCATGCATAATTGAAACTTCATATTTATTGGTACTATTCAAAAGGCCGGCCGGATTCCAGTAACCCGCAGTGGCATCATCTACTATCGCCACTTGATTACCCGACATGGCAAGCCCCCGAGCTCCCACTCCAATCGATAGAAATTCATTGCTGTATTTCGGAGCCCTAGTTTGACTGTAAGCGGATATGCTTACCCCTAAAATCAAAAGTGTTATGAAAAAAAAATTAGGCATTTTGGGACTAGCGAGTCACATTAAAGTAACTCAAAGCTGCTTTATTTCATTCATTTTTAATACAAATAACTTCTTTATTGTAACAGTTAATTCCAGGGATTCCGCTTTTATATTAATTGATGTTGCGTTCAGGTGAAAATTAGGCCCTTTTCCTTCTTCGTTGCGAAACTGATTTAGGGTAAGGCCATGTAAAACCACTTAAACCACCTAAAAAGAAAGCTCAAAATTTTAAAAATGAAATTCCTGAAAATAATCCCTTGATCCATGGGATATATAGTATACCAACTAATATTTTTTACTTAGTACTATGTAACACATAGTACCTTTTCTCGTATACATGCACATGAACGGATTATAACGCTGCAAATAATGACGGTGATTCAAAATAAGAAGGTATGAATCTGGAAAACACACAGGTGCAAATGCGGAAAGGTATTCTTGAATATTGCGTTTTACATATTATTTCAAGGGGCGAAGTTTATGCTTCCGATATGCTTGAGGAGCTCACATCTGCTAAAATCATGGTAGTAGAAGGCACATTGTATCCCTTGCTCACAAGATTAAGAAAAGCGGGTTTAGTGGAATATAAATGGGTAGAGTCAAGTTCAGGCCCCCCTCGTAAATATTATACACTCACTAAGGAAGGTGGAGAATTTCTGATTAATCTTAATGAAACCTGGAAAGATCTTATAAAATCCACCAGGCATATTACATCGAAAAAGCGCCAGTCAAGTAATTCCAATCAATCAAACTCGAAATAAGAAATGAAAAAAAATATAAGTATCAACATCAGTGGTATCATTTTTCATATCGAAGAAGATGCGTACGAAGCCCTGAAAAACTACCTGGACTCAATCAATACCTATTTCTCAACTTTTGAGGATAATCAAGAGATTATTGCCGACATAGAAAGTAGAATAGCGGAGATTTTTTTAACGAAATTGAATGAAGATAAGCAGGTAATCACCACAGATGACGTTAAAAGTTTGATCAGTACTATGGGCAGTATTCGCGATTTTCAGGCCGCAGAAGAACCTGAAATCGAGGAAGAGCCTGAACCCGGCCGAAAGACCCAAACTGAAAACCGCAAATTATATCGAGATGAAAATCGAAAAATAATCGGTGGAGTATGTGCCGGCCTTGCGCACTACTTTAAAATAGATCCGCTGTGGATGCGTCTCATCTTTGTGGCCTTACTTCTAGGTTACGGCATCATATTCTTGGCCTATGTTATCATATGGATTTTAGTTCCCAGAAATAACCGCCTGGAAGAGGATAAGAACATCAAAAAGATGTATCGTGATCCGGACAGAAAGGTGATAGGAGGAGTAGCGGCGGGTGTGGCTGTCTATTTTGGAATAGAGGTGGCAATAGTTCGATTGGTTTTTGTACTTACTATTTTCCTCGGTGGCACCGGCCTTTTGATTTACATTGTACTATGGCTCATTCTTACCGAAGCTTCATCTATTACTGACAAAGTAAAAATGAAGGGAGAAGCGGTGACCTTATCAAATATTGAAACTAACGTCAAGAAAAATATCGATAAGGAAAATGAACGATCTGATGAAAATGTCTTCGTTCAAATTCTTCTTTTTCCGTTCAGGTTGGTTGCCGCTATTCTTAGTGGTCTGGGCCGTGCGTTGGGCCCGCTGGTTCGCTTCTTTATCGATTTTGTTAGAGTAGTTATTGGCCTGATCTTGATCTTTACGGGATTATCCATTGTATTCTCCATGGTGATTATGCTGGGTATAATTTTTGGATTATTCTCTGCCGGTTTATGGCACGCAGATTTCTTCACCTGGAACGATTTAGGACTCCCACTAGACCTAATGACCAATACGTTCCCCACTTTCACGGCAATTGCAGCCTTCTTAGTAATTGTCACACCAAGTATATTCATAATGCTTCTGGGCTCAAGTATGATTGCCAGACGGATCGTTTTCAATACTTCTACCGGGTGGACCTTATTTGCCCTATTTATTGTAAGCCTAGCCATTGTTAGTATAAACATACCTGGCATAGTTTATCAGTTCAGAGAAGATGGAGAGTACACAGAAACTGAAACTTTTGATCTAACGGATCAAACCGCCGTTCTTCGTCTGAATGAAGTAGGCATGGAGGATTACGAGGTAGCCACACTAACACTCCGCGGATGGTCCGGAGACGAATACAAACTTGAAAAGAACTTTGAAGCGCAAGGCAGCTCACGAAGAGAGGCGCTGGAAAATGCCAAAATGGTAACCTACAAAGTGGAAAAGGAGGATTCCGTGCTGTACTTTGACTCCAACCTACAATTTAAAGACGACGCTTTGTTCAGAGCGCAGCGATTGGAAATGTACTTGTACATTCCTTATAAAAGCCAATTTATGATTGATGAAGACTTGCGGCATATTATTAGGAATACCATCTATGTGAATGGGTATCGCGTTTCAGACCTTGGCGATAACATTTGGACATTCACCGAATCCGAAGATCTTGTATGCCTTTCTTGCGAAGCGAATAATGATTATAATTCTTCCATGCTCAACGGTGAAAGGTACGATAGAACCATCCGATTCAATGAATTTGAAGACCTCTACGTCAAAGGAGCTTACAATTTGGATATTGTCAAGGGCAATGAATACAAGGTGCTGCTCCGGGGTAGAACCCCTGATCTCAATCAAATCGACTTAATTGAGGATGGCAATCTTCTGCGCATTACATGGGACGGGCGCACATCGTACAATAGAAACAGTAAGGACATTGATATCGTTGTAATGATGCCCTATTTGCATGAGATCGACGTAAATGGCGCTTCCAAAATATATATTAATGAACTTCGGCAACGGGACTTGACTATTGAACTTGAAGGCGCTTCGTATTTGAAAGCAGAGGTAAACATAGATAATTTAATCATTGATGCTTCCGGAGCCTCAGAGGTCGAACTCGAAGGTTCCGGAATGGAATTAACCGCCGATATGAGAGGGGCTTCGAATTTAGATGCCTATGAGTACAAAGTAAAACGTGTGATTATAGATGCCCGAGGTGCTGCGAGTGCTAAATTATACGTGACCGATGAGATTATCATGGAGGAATCGTTGATTAGCAACGTAAAGTTCAAGGGTGGCGCTACTGTAGTAAAAGACAAAAACGGAAGTTAGATCTAGTTCCACAGCAATCAAAGAAAGAGCTGATTGTCGTTTTATGAAATTAGTCCAAGAACGGCTTACTTTGATTTTGTATACTTACAAAGTCATGAAGAAAGCTGTAGTACTATTAACCTTCATTGCGCTAGTGCCTAGTTCTTGTATTCCTTCACGCGTCACCGAGGTAAAGCAAGGTATTCGAGGCAGAGTTCTATGGATCGAAGGAAACCAGATGCCAGGACCGGGAAGGAAATCCACCGAAGGCAAGCCCGTAATTCGGGAACTGTT
The DNA here is from genome assembly GCA_039028075.1 of Bacteroidota bacterium. Taxonomy (GTDB): domain Bacteria; phylum Bacteroidota; class Bacteroidia; order Cytophagales; family Cyclobacteriaceae; genus Fulvivirga. The sequence continues at coordinate 17,662 of JBCCIX010000015.1, forward strand.
CATATATAAGGTCTTAAAATTAAGCGACTTGACGCGGGTTGGTGCCCTTTTCTCACAACCTAATCAAGAACCCATTTTGATTGTAAAAACCAATGAAGCCGGAGAGTTTCAAGCGAATCTTGATGAAGGTGTATATTCGATCTTAACCCGGGAAGAAACCGGATTTTTTGCTAATTCTTTCGACGGTAGTAGTAATGTGATGCCTGTAGAGGTGACAACAGGTAACTATACCCTCGTAAACATCAGTATTAACTACAAGGCCGTTTATTGATGCCTGCCGTCAAGGGGTGGGTTTTTAAGTACTGTAAAGGTCGCCCTGGAATAGCAAAATTATCCCCGACTCAGTTAGCTTGAATTTGTTATGGGAGACGGATGATTGGGAAGCCGAAATAGAGCGTAGGCGGCTATTTGAAAAATAGTAAAATAGATATGCAACCAACCGAAAAAGTTTTGCATCTACTTCACAGAGATCGCACCTAAATGACATTAAAAGTAACTGAATCTGAGGAACATTTACTTGTAGAACAATGCCGTAAGAAAGACCAAAAAGCACAGAAAGATGTGTTTAATACATACTCTTCTAAAATGCTTGGAGTTTGTAATCGGTATTTACGCGACCTTGATCAGGCTGAAGATGTTATGATTGGTGGGTTTGTTAAAGTATTTGGTAAAATAGAGCAGTATAAAGGCGACGGAAGTTTTGAAGGATGGATTCGGAGAATTATGGTAAACGAGGCATTAACGTTCCTCAGAAAAAATAAGAATATGTACTTAGAAGTAGATATTGAAGTAGCGGATAGAGAACCCGATTATAACACGTTGGGAAATACTCTTGAGGCCGATGATCTACTGAAGTTAGTACACGACTTACCTACTGGCTATCGCACGGTCTTTAACATGTATGCTATTGAAGGTTATACGCATAAAGAGATAGCAAAGCAACTGGGAATTAGTGAAAATACGTCTAAATCTCAGCTCAGTAGAGCACGCGTTCTTTTACAAAAGCAGCTACTTAAATCTGAAGCCGCCATAAACCAAAAGCTGGGGTAAAATGAGCGGTGAGAAAATAGATAAGTTGTTTAGGAGTAAACTTGAAGGCATTGCCCCCAAGCCAAGCGCAGAGGCCTGGTCTGCGGTTCAAACGCGACTGGAAGACCGAAAGAGTGTGTGGTTCTACGTTAGAATTGCTGCGACTGTTTTATTGTTCCTAACTTTTGGTGGATTGTATCTTTTCAATTCAGGCTCAAAAAATTCTCCGACAGAAAGTATAGCTGAAAATCTTCCGGTAGAGGCTATACCTCACGTAGACACAGCCCTTCTGGACACCACTCGAGTAAAAGACAATGAGACTACATTAAAATCTACCGACGAAAAGACGGCCGTTGTGGACTCTACCATTCAAAACAGTAAGAAGAAAGAGAATCAGGTAAATTTAAAACCATCTCTCGCTAAGGCTAATCTTGCGGATAATCAAGATAAAACTCCCTTTGAAATGCCAGACAAAACGCCTGAGGTGGAAGAGGATAGTATGATCCAACGTATTGATACAATGGATATGGTGTCCACAAAAAATCTGGTTGCGGAAAATGATGAGAGTGATGCAACCTCTGAAATAAAAGAAACATCTTCTTCGCAGAATGAATCCAAAAGTGGTTCTACCTTGATCTTTGATATTGAAGATTTTGATATGAAAACTGCCGTTACCAGTGCTTATGAAGCCGCCGAAGAAACAAAAAAATCAGGTTTAAAAAAGGTATTGAATTTTGTGAAAAGTGTAAAAGAGGGTGAAGCCGGATTGGGTGGCTTAAGAGAAGCAAAGAATAACTTGCTCTCCATCAAGCGAAAAGAAAAAGAAGATGACAATTCTAGATAAAGTAACAACATTATTTTTCGCAAATGTCTTTCTTATAGCATCGAATTGGTCATTTGCTCAGGAAAAGACAGACTCTTTAATTCTGAATGTCGGCAAAAGTCAAATCGTCTTTCTAATAAAGGATAAGGCAGATTTAGCGAAGCTTCAAAACTACGACCTCAACGAGATATTGGATAGATTGAGCCTTCAACTTACCGGCGATTCCACGCTGATCTCAACCTCCGGAGTAGTATCAGACACAACGGTAATAGTTGATAAGCAAACTGATGACAGCGGTAACTATTACAAAAATACCACGAGATACGATGACGAAAAAAGCGACGATAGCTGGAGGTACGACGACGATGAAAGAGATTACAGACGATATACAAAAAAAAGGAGAAGAACCTATACCAGACATTCCTTTAATGTAGAAATAGGTACTAATAATTATTTAGAAGATGGTCAGTTTCCCGGAGAAAACAATCGATTATACGCGGTTAGGCCTTGGGGCTCGTGGTATGTAGCCCTTACCTCGGCCAAACAAACCTATTTTGGAAATTCATTCTATCTGGACTGGGGGCCAAGTGTAAGCTGGTATAACTTCAAATTTGAAAATGACGCTACGCGAATAATAGATGGAGACCAAATCACATTTATTGAAGCCAATGAACCTGATGTAGACTACGAAAAAAGTAAGCTAACTGCAGCCTATGTAAATGTTCATATGGTACCCATGTTCTCTATTGGTCATAACCGGGGACGTGGCTGGAAAAGATACAAAGATTCAAGTTCCTCTAACTTTAGGATTGGCGTGGGTGGTTACGTGGGGTATCGCATTTCCAGTTATAGCAAAATCGTTACCAGAATAGATGGCGATAAAGAAAAGGACAAGGATAAGGATAGTTTTAACATGACAGACCTTCGTTACGGCGTACGGGCACAACTAGGTTTTGGAGATATGGACATCTTTTTTAACTATGACCTCAACGAATTATTTAACGAAAATCAAGGACCTGAATTGAATGCCTTTAGCATAGGATTAATATTCTAAGGAACTCAATCAATCTTTACTATAAAAATCCAATTCACTGGAAGGTGTTACAGGAAAACTAGGTTCAATTTATAAACAGCAAAACTCAAAAACTATGAGAACAACACGATTACTTTTGACAGCTACCCTGGTACTAGGTGCGTTGGGGATAGGACTTTCTCAGGACGCGGATGACAGCGATTGGAAAAGAAAAAAGCGGAAATATGGTACGTATAATGACTTCAAACTAGACCTGGGAATCAATAATTTCCTGGAAGATGGAGAATCTCCAAGCGAAAGTAATGCTCCTTATGCAGTACGCCCTTGGGGGTCCTGGTACGTTGCGCTTAAAACGCAAAATGATACCCATGTCGATGGCGCTTTACACATTCTTTGGGGCGCAGATGTAAGTTGGTACAATTTTAAGTTTGAAGACGAATCAATACGGCTAAGTGAAGGGCCAGAAAGGATAGAGTTTACTCCCTCCACCGAAGATGTAAGCTTTCGAAAAAGTAAACTCACCGCCGCTTACGTAAATGCCAGTATTGTACCCATGCTTAAGTTTGGTTCTAGGAAACGTTACGGCAAAAAGTGGTTTGGCTTTAGGGGAGATCGTTGGGATCTTGGATGGGATGCTGACGAAGGTTTTAGAATAGGTGCCGGTATGTATGCCGGTTACAGAATAGCCAGCTACGCTAAATACGTGGTGAAAGAAGACGGAGATAAAGATAAAGACCGGGATAAGGACGGTTTTTACTTAAACAACTTTAGATACGGTATCCGTGGTCAAATAGGCTTTCGAGGTATTGATATTTTTGTTAATTATGACCTGAATGAACTTTTTGCCGATAACAGGGGTCCGGAATTAAATGCTTTTAGTTTCGGTGTTGTTCTCTAAAAATCTGAAGCGCAGGGGTAAGCAGGTGATAAATGGCACCTGCTTACACTTTACATCTATACGGCATCAGATTCACTGTACTTCAGCCTTCGCCAAGGGTAGCCTACAGCGACTTCTAAACCTATTTTTTTGCAGTATTCACCATCGAGTGTAAGTCGTATTGTAGCGGTACAATATAGCTTCGGGTAGTGCAATAAACATCGAAAATGACGATTGACCTTTAACCCTTTGATC
>JBCCIX010000016.1:0-21395 GCA_039028075.1 Bacteroidota bacterium
AACATTTCCTCCCAAATTTTTTTTAGGGTTCTAGAGGAAAGAGATCACGTAAAAGAGGTGGTATGTATGCTCCAAAAAGAGGTGGCAAAACGATTATGTTCCCCACCTGGGAATAAGCAGTACGGTATCTTAAGTGTGCTAATTCAAGCGTTTTTTCACTTAGAGTATTTATTTGATGTACCTCCTGAGGTTTTTGATCCACCTCCTAAGGTTTTTTCAGGCGTAATTCGGCTGATAAGAAAGGAGAATGTAGATATCGATTGCGATTTTTTAGTATTCAAGCGGTTGGTAAAGCAAGGGTTCCAAAATAGGCGTAAAACCTTGCGCAACGCCTTAAAACCCCTAAGTTTGCCGCCCGAGGTAGCTGACTTTGAGATTTTGAACAGACGGGCAGAAACTCTTACTTACCAGGAGTTTGCGAGTTTGGGTAAACTAGTAGAACAGTGGAAGAGCTAATTCAATTTGAACTTTCAAACGAGTTTCGTGGACGCTTTCATGAGGCTGTTCAGGAGAAAGATAAAAAGTTTATCGTTGAAAGTCTTACGGGGGTAAAACCTGCGGATATTTCCGCACTTTTAGAAGAGTTTGATTCTGAGGAATCAAAATACGTCATCGATATTTTAGCAGCCGATGATAGAGCGGAAATTATTAATGGACTCGAACCCGACACCAGAGAAAAATTCCTCAAGCTTTTTTCTTATGAAGAGCTTACCTCAGTCATCATCAGTCTTGATTCTGATGATGCCGTAGACCTGCTAAATGAATTACCACTGGTCGACCGGGAAAATGTTATTGCGGGTTTAGACAATGATGAAAAAGAGGCCAACATCCTCGATTTACTACGTTATGATGAGGATGTAGCTGGAGGCTTGATGGCCAAAGAATTGATAAAGGCCAATCAAAATTGGACGGTGGTGCAGTGTATTGAGGAAATAAGGCGGCAAGCCGAAAGTGTTCAGAAGCTCTATTCTGTCTATGTGGTGGACGATCATGATATTCTTTTAGGAAGAGTTTCTTTAAAGCGCATAATTCTTGCCAACGACCAGACGAAAATTGCGGATATTTTTGAATCGGATCTCGCCAGTGTTGAAACCTTTGTTTCCGAAGAGGAGGTGGCTCAGCTTATGCGAAAGTACGATCTTGAAGCGGTTCCCGTAGTTAATGTGCAGGGTAGACTGCTAGGAAGAATTACCATAGACGATGTTGTAGATGTGATCACAGAGCTGGCAGAGGAAGAACGTAATGCTATGGCCGGTATAACCGAAGATGTAGAGGAAGATGATAGTGTGTGGATGTTAACCCGGGCGCGGCTTCCCTGGCTTATCGTAGGTGTACTAGGAGGGTTTATCAGTGCGAAGTTTATCGGTGTTTTTGAAGAAGATCTTATGCGCATAACGGCAATTGCCTTTTTTATTCCCCTTATCCAGGCTACAGGTGGTAATGTTGGTATCCAGTCTTCTTCAATTGTGGTTCAAAGTCTTGCCAACCCATCCGCTTTTAGCGACAGTTTTTTCAATAGACTGTTCAAGGTTTTTTTAGTTGCCGTATTGAACGGACTGGTACTCTCTTTAATGGTCTATGGATTTAATTTGCTCACGGGGGGTACCGGTAATTTGGCAACTGTTGTTTCCACGGCTCTTTTTTGTGTGGTACTTATAGCTTCCTTTTTGGGTACGTTAACTCCCCTCATTTTAAATAAGTTTGGATTTAATCCCGCGCTTGCTTCAGGTCCATTTATCACTACTCTGAATGATTTGCTGGGCTTGGCTATCTACTTTTACACCGTACATCTTTTTCTCTTATGAAGTGCATTATAGCCGATAAAATGCATGAGAGTATCCTGCCAATGCTGGAGGAGTTAGGTGTTGAAGCACTGTATGCGCCCAACGTGACCAGACCTGAATTATTGGAAGTGATCGGTGATTATGACGGTTTGATTATTCGTAGTAAAACGAAGATCGATCGCGAATTTGTGGCCTCAGCTCACCGCCTCAAATGGATAGCACGAGCAGGGGCCGGTATTGACAAGCTTGATGTGACAGCGATTGAGAATGCGGGTATTTATATTTTTAATGCTCCGGAGGGAAATAGAAACGCTGTAGGAGAACATGTACTCGGTATGTTACTTTCCATGATGAATCACTTAGCCAAAAGTGATCGCGAGATAAGACATCATATTTGGGATCGGGAAGGCAATAGAGGTACAGAACTCGCAGGAAAAATCGTGGGCCTGCTAGGGTACGGTTTTATGGGTAGGGCAGTTGCTGAAAAAATGAAAGCGCTCGGCTGTAAGGTGCTCGCTTATGACAAGTACAAGCAATTATTTTCTGACGGTTATGTGCAGGAGGCTTCCATGGATGAGATTTATGAGAGCGCTGATATTTTTAGTATCCACGTTCCACTAACCAGCGAAACAAAGAACTTGGTAGACCTTAACTATTTGGCCGGATTTAAAAAGCCTGTATATATTGTCAATACGGCAAGAGGTGAAATTTTGGTGCTCGAAGACTTATTAGTTCAAATGGATAAGGGTAAAATAGTAGGTGCTGCACTCGATGTCCTAGAGAACGAGAACATTATGCATCTTTCTAAGCGTGAGCGCATAACATTTGATAAAATTATTAGAAACGACAAGGTCATACTTTCACCACATGTAGCAGGATGGAGCTTTGAATCCTACGCGAGAATTAATGAAGTTCTGATAGAAAAATTAAGAGACTTTTTGACGACATTTAGTCGCTAATTATTACATGCTTTTTTTTTGGGTAAAGTTGAAGGGTTTCTTTTTTACTGTCAATTTAATTAATATCGTTACTACATCATTTTTTTTCGCATAAGTACTTCATGTTTGTGAGCAATCAGTATAAAAAGTTAAAGGAATACATTAACTCAATAATTGAGAAACCTATTCTCACTTCCTCTATTGTATTGGGCATACTTACCGTTACTGTACTTGGCCTCAGCCTCAGGTATTACTTGCAGGATTTTGATGTTTTTTTCGGTCAGGTATTAGCGGAAGCGCATGGCATGCTCTTCGATATTGCGGTGATTGGTATCTTAATTTTTTGGTTGAATAAAAACGGTGAAGTAAGGCAACGAATTCGCACGTACCGAGATGAAATTGATGATTTTCGATTGTGGGAATCCGAAGAAGCAGCCTTCAGGACGGTAGGTAATATTAAAAGACTTAACCGCCATCATATCAACGAGATAAACTTAGTAAACTGTCACCTGTCTAGAACTAACCTCAACTACGTAAACCTAAAGGGTTCTAATTTGAACTCAGCTGATATCAGCAACGCTTTTTTGATTGAAACTAACCTCGAAAACACGCGGCTGAATCAAACCAATCTTGAAAACTCTAACCTTAACCAAGCGCTCTTGAAAGGGGCATATGCCAGCGGGGCTAACTTTAAGGATGCCTATCTCATCAAAGCGCAGTTGCAAAATGCATTTTTAATTAAAACCGATTTCTCTAATGCTTTTCTGATGGAAGCTGATCTTATGGGTTGCTATCTTACCGGCGCAGATTTCGAGAATGCAAGCTTATATAAAGCCGACCTGCGAGGAGCGAAAGGACTTACCATTGAACAACTTACTAAGGCTAAAACACTGTACTTAGCCAAGTTTGATGACGAGATATTTGCGCAGATAAAATCAGATATACCGGAGCTTGTAGGTAAGTGATCCTTTTGTGATTCTAACAGATTAAACTATTTTTGTCGTCGAAAATCAATGATCTTATAGGAGACGGTTGCAATCTTGTGGCCGTTCTTTGTTTTTATAGAGGACCAGAGAAAAGGATTATGAGTAACGTAGCATATTATACTAAAGATGGGCTGGATAAACTAAAAAATGAGTTGAACGACCTAAAGACCAAGGGTAGAGCAGCTATTGCCAAACAAATAGCCGAAGCTCGTGATAAGGGCGATTTAAGTGAAAATGCAGAGTACGATGCCGCAAAAGACGCTCAGGGGCACCTTGAAGCGAAAATAGCCCAACTGGAAAGTGTAGTAGGAAATGCGCGCGTGATTGATCAAAGCACTTTAGACACTTCGCAAGTCTCCATTTTATCCAAGGTGAAGATAAAGAATAAGAAGAACGGAGCTTCTTTTACCTACACATTGGTATCAGAAGAGGAAGCTGACCTTAAAGCCAGTAAAATCTCCATTCAATCTCCTATAGGCAAAGGATTGTTAGGGAAGAAGGCTGGCGATTTCGCAAAAATTAAGACCCCTGGGGGGGAGATTGAGTTTGAAATAATTGACATTTCGATCTGATGGCCTCTGTCTTCACTAAGCTTATAAACAGAGAAATTCCAGGACACATTGTTGCTGAAGATGCTAAGCATATTGCCTTTCTTGACATCAATCCGTTGGTAGCAGGGCACTGTTTAGTGGTAACAAAGAGAGAGATCGACTATATTTTTGATCTTGAGGATCATGAAATCTCCGATCTGAATATTTTTGCCAAAAAAGTAGGGATTGCCATAAAATCTGCCATTCCGTGCCTTCGAGTGGGGATTGCTGTAATTGGAATTGAGGTGCCGCATACCCATATACATTTGGTACCTCTCAATAGTATGGATGACATCAATTTCTCAAGACCCAAATTGACTCCATCTCAGGAAGATTTAGCTAAAACGGCTGATAGAATCAGGAAATTTTTATAAGAAATCAATATCTACATTGTAAGGAAATTTCATCAGCATTTGCAGTCCCTCGTCTACAGTAAGGTCTTCAAATAAGATGCGATGAAGCACTTCTGTAATAGGCACGGTCACCTTATTTGCGTTGGCAAACTTCTTTGCTATCTGAACGGTGTTTACACCTTCTGCCACTTCCTCCATGGTCTCAATGATGGCATCTAAATGATCCCCTTTAGCTAGTCGGTAGCCTACGGTAAAGTTTCTGCTCATGGAACTATTACACGTGGTTACGAGGTCCCCTATTCCAGCCACTCCCAAAAAGGCAGGAACGTTACCACCCATAGCGCGACCTAAATGAATCATTTCCACCATCCCGCGGCTAACCAGCAGGCCCTTAGCATTTTCACCTAACCCAAGACCACTCAAGGCCCCCGAGGCTATAGCGATAATGTTTTTTAAAACGCCGGCGAGCTCTATACCTATGAGGTCCTTATTGCCATACACCTGAAAATAGTCATTTCTTAACAGGTGTATGCCCTGACTGATCACTTCGTCGTAGTGGCTAGCTACGACTGTAGCCGCAGGTTGGTTTGAGCTCATTTCTTTGGCAATATTAGGTCCGGCCAGGCAGCCTATCCTTTCTACTACACTTTCATCCATAATGACCTCACTCATAGTCATTACATTTTCTCGCTCCAGGGATTTCACGGTCTCAAGTGTTTTATTTTTAGGGAGAGATATATCCAAACCTTTGGTGCCGTGAATCAGAATATGGTAAGGATATAAATAGGGTGACAATTGCTGTAGCACCGTTCTAAAGGCTGAGGAGGGTATAATCGGGAATATTATATCGCAAGAATTGGCTACATAACCGATATCCCCAGTAGGCGTAATGTTCTTATGTAAAGGTCGGCCTCTGTGTGTTTTGGTCTCAGCAATAGCCTTTATCACAGAAGGGTCTCTAGAGTATAATAGCACCTCGGTGTTAGCGGCCAATATATTGGCAATGGCAGTACCGAAGCTTCCCGCTCCTATGACCCCAATGGGTTTTTTAGAACTTTTTATCGAGGTCATAGCCATCCAGACGATTATGATAATAGTATAGTGTGTTCAGATCTTCAGTGGTAATTTTCCTTTCGGACAATAGTAAAGGTCTTTTTGAATGATACATCCCTACATTAGAAATACCGATTGATATAACCGTATCGAGGTCTCCTTTTACGTGTCCCGCCACTCCCACCTTATTCTTCTTCTTCAGCAGAAAAATATAATCCCTTATTTGGTTAAAGACCTCCTTGAAATGCTGGTAGTCAATCTCAAGATCCTCTTCCGGGAGTCTTAGAAAATCGTATAAATCCAGCTTTGCATAGTGCTTTCTCCAGATCGTAAAAGCGGTAAAAGCTACCAGGTGACTGGCAAAAACGCGATTGATTCTATGAAATTCTTTGACAATAATGGTACTTAGTTTTCGGGTATATTCCTGGTCGCGTTGTTCATCCACAGTAATTTCTCCGTTGGAAGTGAAGTAGTGCCGAGTGTTGATAATCCGGCCTTTATTATCAATGCTATTTCCATTATCATCTACGTAGTTTCCTAATAGATCCATAGCGTTGCCGATAGAAACGGAGATATTTGATCCTTTGGTAAAGAACTTTACCAGAAACTTTGTCATTTTATACGATGTAGAATACTCATCATTTTCTACATAGTATCTTTCCTGACCTTTACTGCTCAAATAATCTTTAATCAAATTGGGCGCTTCAAGCACAAAATTGTAGTTGATAGTCACCGGTACCACGAATATTTTTTTGCCGTCGTTATTCGGGTGACGTGTAAATATGGAGCGTTGGGCCTCCATAGCTGTTCCCAGCAGTCCCAGTTTAAGACTACTTTCAATTTTGCCTGAGCGCGAGCGTGTGCCTCCCGGAAAGAATAAACTATGGGCACCTTCCTCAATAGCTACTTTGGAGTACGTTTTTAGGGTTTCAAGATAGATTGGATTTTTTTTTCGACGATCTACCTTGTAAGCGCCAAGACTTTCCATAAAATAAGCCAGAATTCTAATATTGAAAAGATTAAGTCCGGCACCATAAATAAATGCTGGTAGTCCTAATACGTGAATTATCCAACCAATGAGAATAGAATCCAGGTTGCTAAAATGAGTAGGCACCATAACTACGGTGCCTAACTTGGCGAGCTTACGCAGTTGCTTGGCCTTACCTTTAATTTGTAGTTTATCATTCAGCGTATACTGACTTTTAAATAAGGCTTTAAATCCACCTATTCGTGTGGCATTGAGCAAACGTCTGAAGCCAAACTTTATAATTTCACGTGCTAATTTATAACGGCTTTTTTTGAAATTCCCGGCTATCTCATTAGCATATCTTGAAATTATTCTCCTCAGAATTTCTTCTTCCTTTTCTTCGGTATTACTCTTTCCTACCAGTTCTACCAGTTCATGTTTTATGGTATCCCAGAAAGAGTGATCGTCTTCAGGATCTACAGCCCAAGGATTTTTTTTTATACGTAATTTTTCAAGGTACAACGTAGTCTCTAACTCTTCCCTAAGCCCATGTTTCCTCTTGTTTTGAATCAGCTTTTGGAAAGTCTCTTCAGAGATCTGCTCAATAAATTGCTTTCTGTTGTTGCTGAGTCGAACCACCGGCCAGTCGTGTGTACCTGCCAAAATGGGTTTATAGACTCTTCCGTTACCCTCCTGATTAGACCTCATGCCAGTGTGTTAGTGCGTCAAATATAGCGGAAAGAGAGTTAAAGGTTGGAGTGGTTCTCTTCGGTAAAGGGTATAAGGTCGTCTTTTGAAATTTTACCGGTTACAAAAGGAGTAACTTCACCATTGTCCCTCGTTCTGTAAATAACCTGAACGCCGGATCGAAGTGGTTCTAAAACGAAAATGGTAGCTTTTTCACGCTGCGGTGGATTTTCAAACAGTTCTACTTCCTTTTCAAAATTAAATACACTACCAGTGTTATTATCGATTTCTGATGCTATGGCTAAATAATATCTAGGTTCGCCTTTTTGATCTCTTATTTTCATAACAAATTTCAGGAAAGCCTTAAGATTCTGACTTGGTGTGTTGATGAAATAATCATATTCTTTTAGCGTAGTGGTAATGGAAAGCGTGTTTCGACCCTCAAATCCGTAGTAGATTAATAGACTTCCGGACATAAATAGGATGAGCATTAACCACAGGTTTATCACATCATTAAAAATGGCTATCAATGAAAATGGGGCTAAAATACCCCCTACAACAAGCGGTAGTAATAGGAGCTTATGCTTGAAAGATAGCTCAATAATCTCGTTTAGATTAAATCGATTTTTACGCCAGGAAGTAGCAATGATGAGTCTCTCGTAGGATAAATAACAGTTCTTATCCTTTTGGCCTGGCTCAAGGGGGCACTGAGCAATTACAGGTTCACCATCAATGAACATACTTAATCCATTAATCCATAGCGCGTTGCAAATCGTCATTCATTTCTTTGAACCGTTTGGCCACGCGCTTTATAAAATCTTCTGAAATAATAGTCTCAACCTCTTCCAGGTTGATTACATCGAATTCTTCTATTTTAAAAGTTTGCTCAAGATTACCTTGCTCAAGCTTTACGATATACTTTCCATTCCAATTGAAATAGGATATTCTGCAAAGTGGGTGTTGAACTTCTTTAATAACTCGCATTGTTAATAGGGTCAAGTATGACTTTTGTTACTGTTTGTAAAGAATTCAAGGTTTATGTAACTAATTCTTTAATTTTAATGTTCAATACTAGCGCAAAGAAAACTCAAAGAACGGCATTGCAAATAAAAAGTCACATATCAGGAATAAAGCTCTTCCTTACTTTTTTGTTGACGATTTTAACCGTTTCCCTAAATCAAGTATTAGCCACCCACTTGAGAGCAGGTGAAATTATAGCTGAAAGGGTAGATTGTCAGGGTAGAACTTTCAGAATTACCATTATTGTTTACACGGATACGGGGTCAGATGTTCGTTTTGGTGAAGGACTTCTTGATTTTGGTGACGGTTCTGAACCATTCTCAGTGCCTATTATTGAAAATGGTGTAGCAGCTAGGAGACTCCCTAACGGTACGATCGTAACAGAAAATATTGATACCGATGGCTTGGGAAATCTGGTATCTTCAGCTTCTTTTACTATAGAGCATACGTATGGTTCTGCGCTTCCTTTTTTCACTATTGGTTACACGGAGCCTAACCGTAATGAGGGTATCTTGAATGTAGATAATTCCGTAAATACTACATTTCACTTAGAAACACGGATTAGTCTCGATGCTTCTTTAGGATGCAATGATTCTCCTGTACTCTTGATTCCACCAATTGATAGAGGTTGCCCCGGTGTCGCATTCTTCCACAATCCTGGAGCCTTTGATCCAAATGGGGATAGTCTGGCTTTTGAAATCGTTATTCCTAAAAAGGACGCCGAAAGCAATGTAGATGGCTACGAGCCAGTTAATGACCCCATGTTTTATGAAAATTTTGCCCAGGGAAATGAAGACCAAGACGGCCAACCAATATTCGAGATAAGCCCGACTACGGGAGAAGTCACTTGGGACGCTCCCGGCCGACAGGGCGAATACAATATAGCTTTTGTGGTGAGGGAGTTTCGTTTTCTGTTTGGAGCCTGGCGGCCACTGGGTTTTGTACGTAGAGATATGCAGATCATCATTGAAGACTGTGATAATGAGCGGCCTGAGATAACGCAATTGCCAGATCTCTGCGTAGAGGCCGGAACTTTTATTGAACAGGATATTGAAGGTTTCGATCCGGATGGTGATCTGATATCTATTACTATGGCCTCACAAGTGGAGGAATTGGGCGCTGTTTTGATTCCTGAAGCAGATACGGTATCTTCTCCGGCGACGGTTAGATTTGAATGGGATACGGAATGCGCAGACATTCGAGATCAACCGTATCAGGTTACTTTTCGAATCACAGATATCCCAGCAGAGGGTCCCAAGTTAGTTAGTTTTATGACCTGGAATATCACCGTAGTTGGACCGCCTCCGGTCTGGGAAGCGGATCAAGACTCTTTATTTCAAGAAGGACAAGGACTGCGGCTCAATTGGGAAAGCTATGAATGCCAAAATGCTGAACAAATTCAGGTATGGCGCAGGGTAGATACTAATCCCTATATTCCTGAAGAATGTGAAACCGGTATTCGTGAAAATGCAGGCTATGAGTTGATTGCTACTTTACCCGATAACGTAACCACGTACCTTGATGAAGACCTAGATGCAGCTGCAAGATACTGCTATCGACTCGTGGCTATTTTTCCGAACCCGCCCGGAGGTGAGAGTATCGTGTCTGAAGAGAGATGCTTTTCGTTTGTTCCAGCAGAAGAACCTATAATAACCCATGTTTCTGTAAGAAGGACTGACCAGGCTAACGGTGAAGTCTCCGTAACCTGGAGAGAACCGTTTGAGCTGGGCTTACTACAATCACCCTACACATTTCGGGTCTACAGGTCCACAGGGCTGTCAGGCACGGGAGATGAGACGTTGGTTTCTCAGGATATTGTAAGGGATGAAACCCAAAACGATAGTACCAGCCTCACCTTCGTAGACACGGGGCTAAACACACTAAACAACCCCTATCATTATCGGGTGGCCATAGTAGATCCTACCGGCACGGATGGCAATGAGGAGATTTTTTCTGCACCCGCATCTACAGTAAGATTGGAGCCTACACCTCAGTTCGGTCAAATCCAGCTGGATTGGGAAGCTGATGTTCCCTGGTCGAATACCATTGCATTTCCTCCGCCCCCCGGTACGGAGCACTTAGTATTTCGTGGGCTGGAAGGGCAGCTGGATGAGGAACTAACCTTCCTGGCTGCCGTGGATGTAAATCAATTTGGTTTTCAGTATGTTGATTCAGTAGATCTAATAGCTGATCAAGTGTATTGTTACCGAGTTCTCACTCGGGGAACTTATGGCAACCCTGACATCACAGACCCCCTTGCCGCGCCTTATCTTTTGAATTTTTCTCAAACCGTATGTGCTCAACCCAGTGATTCCATTCCACCATGCGCACCTACGTTGGTGCTAGATGGTAGAGATTGTGAACAGTATGTAAGCTCTAATACATGTTCAAACGGCAACTTTTTCAATGAATTAACGTGGTCCAGTGACTTTGGTGATGCCTGTCAAAACGATATTGATCAGTACTTTGTAGAATTTGCACCAACCACAGATTCAGAGTTCGAACCAATTCAGACGGATGAAAAAATTAGATCCGAATCATTCATTCATGACAACTTAGATTCATTTAAAGGTTGTTATCGGGTGAGGGCTGTGGATAGATCAGGTAATCTTGGCGAGTATAGCAATGTTTTTTGCGTGGATAATTGTCCTTACTACGAACTTCCTAATATTTTTACTCCTAATAATGACGAATGTAATGATCGCTTTAAAGCCTACAGCGATACGAACACCGGTGAGAATAATACCGGGCCTTGCGGAAGGGTAGATGCAACTAAATGTGCCCGTTTTGTTTTATCCGTAAAATTCACGGTTTACAATCGTTGGGGTACTCCCGTTTATACGTATCAGGCTAATGCTAATGATGAGCCTGCTGGGCCCGGTTTGGAGCCAGAACTGATCAATTGGGATGGTAGAGGCGATAATGGAAACGTGCTGTCGGCCGGGGTGTATTATTATTTTGCAGAAGTAACTTTCGATGTAGTAGACCCTGGGAACGCAGTTCAAAACTATAAAGGATGGGTGCAAATTCTAAGATAACGAAAAGCGTAATCCTCTTTGACGGTGTCTGCAATCTATGCAATGGTGCTGTCAATTTTATTATTGATCGCGATAAAATGAGCCAATTTAAATTCGCTCCCCTACAATCGGAATTTGCCGAAAGAGAACTCTCCAATGTAGGTATCAATAGTGAAGATCTGGACACGATCATACTTTTGACCGCCAACGGTAAGGTGAGAACAAAAAGCTCGGCAGCCCTTTATATTGCCAAGGGTTTAAGTGGCTTATGGCCTTTGTTATTTATCTTTATCATCCTTCCGAAGTTCATTAGAGACTTGGTTTACGATTTTGTAGCCAGGAACAGATACCGGTGGTTTGGTAAGAGTGACCAATGTCGAATGCCAACACCGGAGTTGACACAACGATTTATCGTTGACGCTAACTAGCTTTTGCCAATAGCTTTTACAAATCTTATTTTCGCGCTACCATGTAAATGTAGCAAAAATGACAGCTTATATATTTCCAGGTCAAGGGGCCCAGTTTAGCGGAATGGGAAAAGAAGTGTACGATGCTTCGGCCGAAGCCAAAGACTACTTTGAAAGGGCCAATGCTATTCTAGGCTTTAGCCTAACAGATATTATGTTTGAAGGTACTGCGGATCAACTTAAAGAGACCAAAGTAACACAACCTGCGGTTTTTTTACATTCTGTAGTTCTTGCGCTAACGGCGGAAAACTTTGAAGCTGATATGGTAGCCGGCCATTCTCTTGGAGAATTTTCTGCTCTTGTGGCTAATCGAACCTTAACCTTTGAAGATGCGCTAAAATTAGTTTTTCAAAGAGCCCTTGCGATGCAGAAGGCCTGTGAGATTAACCCGTCTACCATGGCTGCTATTCTTGGACTGAAAGATGAGGTAGTAGAAGAAATTTGTGCCAGCATTAGTGAGGTGGTAGTCGCTGCAAATTATAATTGTCCCGGACAACTCGTAATCTCAGGATCGAAAGAAGGCATTAAGATAGCCTGTGAAAAAATGAAAGAGGCAGGTGCTAAAAGAGCCCTTCCGCTTCCGGTAGGAGGCGCATTTCACTCTCCCTTAATGGAACCTGCCCGTGAGGAACTGGCCATAGCGATCCAAAGTACGGATTTTTCAGAACCTGTTTGTCCGGTGTATCAGAATGTAAATGCCAAACCGTCGTCTGACGTAGAAACCATCAAAAACAATCTGATCGCACAGCTTACCGCTCCTGTCAGATGGACCCAATCCGTTCAGCGAATGACCGCCGATGGCGCTACGTGCTTTATCGAATGTGGACCGGGGCGGGTATTACAGGGATTGGTAAGAAAAATCTCACCTGAGGTTCAGGTAAGTAGTCTTTAGTTGTAAAAAAAATACAAATGAGATATAGCCCTATAAATAAGGAACTATTTGAACTCAATAGAAAAAGACTTTCAAAAGAGTTAAAGTCAAATTCTATCGCCGTTTTCAATGCAAATGATATCATGCCCACAAATGCTGATGGCACCATGATGTTCAAACAGAATAGTGACCTCTATTATTTGTCTGGGATAGATCAGGAAGAAACCATTTTGATGATCTATCCGGATTTTCATGAAAAGAAGTTGAGAGAAGTTTTGTTTCTGAAAGAAACGAATGAAAACATAGCGATATGGGAAGGGCATAAATACACTAAAGAAGAGGCTCGTGAGGCATCGGGAATACAAACTATATTTTGGTTATCGGAGTTTGATCGGGTTTTTAACACGCTGATGGCTGAAGCGGAGTACATCTATCTTAATACGAATGAACACATCAGAGCAGTAATAGAAGTGGAAACACGAAGTGCACGATTTTTAGATAGATGCCGTAGAAGATACCCACTACATAAATACGAGCGTGTAGCCCCAATCATGCATAAGCTCAGAGCTATAAAATCCGACTTGGAAATTGAGGTTTTACAGATTGCCTGTGATATCACCGAAAAAGGTTTTAGAAGAGTCTTGCAATTCGTAAAACCGGGGGTAACAGAATACGAGATAGAAGCGGAGTATCTGTACGAATTTGTTAAAAACAAATCACGAGGCTTTGCCTATTCTCCTATTGTAGCAGCAGGTTTTAATGCTTGCGTTTTGCATTACATTGATAATGCTATGGTCTGTAAAAATGGGGATGTACTTCTAATGGATGTTGGTGCTGAATACGCTAACTATAATGCCGACATGACCCGGTCCATCCCTGTAAATGGAAAGTTCACTAAGCGACAGCGAAATGTGTACGATGCGGTCTTACGAGTCAAGCGTGAAGCAATGAATATGCTGGTGCCGGGAAATACTATTCCCGAATATCACAAAGAAGTAGGCAAGATAATGGAATCGGAACTTCTGGATCTTAAGTTGATTGATAAAACGGACATTAAGAATCAGGCTGAAGGTAATCCGGCCTACAAAAAGTACTTTATGCACGGTACATCGCACCATCTGGGCCTTGATGTTCACGATGTAGGTAATGTCTACAGAAAAATGGAACCGGGTATGGTCTTTACCGTTGAACCGGGAATTTATATTCGTGAAGAAAATCTAGGTATACGACTGGAGAACGATGTGCAGATCACTAAAGACGGACTACGTGATTTAATGAAAAATATTCCAATTGAAGCCGATGAAATTGAAGACCTTATGAACTCCTAGCGTGCGGAAATTTTTTTGGCTGAACGTACTTTTTTTGGTTGCCTGCACTACTGAAGAGGCAAGGTTTGGCGAAGCCACTGTATATTTTCCTCCTTATCCGCGATTAGTAGAAGGGGTGGTGAACAAGTATTATGAGCATTACGATTTCGGCAGTGATCGAGAACCCTTAATGCTTGCTTCTTATGTAGAATACAAACTGATTTCACCAAATCAGCTTCGAGAAACGCATTATGGTGGTGGCTTTAATCCGCTTACACACTATGTTTATCGGTTTGATTCTTCAAAACAGGTGCTCGTAAAAGAAATCTTCTACTATGATTCGGATACGCTAGAAGCGGAAGTTATTGAGAATGTAAAATATGACTGGGTTTCTTCAAATGCCGTTTTAAACAAAGTAAGGCATTATCCTGACGGAGACTTTAAAATTGAGGTTCTTCAGAAGAATATCCAAAACCAAGTAGTAAGTGATGGCCGAGATGCCAAGGTTTTTACATCGTTCACCAAAACAGATTGGAACACCAAGGAACGTACAACCGAGATTACCGCGGAAACAGTCTATGCTCGAAATTTAGGTTTGTACTCTAAAATCACGGATAGAGAAAATGTAAAAATGCGCATGGAACTCATAGAGCAAATGCCTATTGAAAAATTCGAAAAGCTTAAAAACCATGGCATTCGCCGTGTAGGTTATATTGACAGTGCTAAAGTACTGAGTGAGGAGCCGTTTAGCTTATGTAACCCCTTCGATAACCTTGCGGACTACTATAATTCCGACCCTGACGGGAGATATTCCGAGGATAAAAATGGACTCGAAGAAGCATTAAGATCATTCATTGACCAGGACCTTTTATCCAATGAGAGTGGTTTTCTCACCTTTAGGTTTATCGTTAATTGTGAGGGAGAGGCGGGCAGATTCGTTGCTGAGGGTGTCGATGTGAATTATCAACCTAAGGAATACCCAAAAGAGATAGTCAGTCACGTATACGATGCTATGAGAAGTCTTGGAGCATGGCGACCGGTAGTGATCCAAGGACAGGCAAGGGATGCTCACTTCTACATCACCTTTAAACTTAAAAATGGAGAGATTACCGACATACTTCCTTAGTGTAGTTTTGCTAAGCTTTGGTTGTCAGCCAAATACAGAATGGTACCGGAAAGACTTGACGGGTATCGACAGTGCAGATTATGCCCAAAAGTTTTTAAAAGGTATGATAAGCTCATATTATCAAGGCACACCACCTGCTGAAGTAATGTTGTACGAGGCGCAAAAATTTGATACAACCAATGCCGCATTGTGGAGAGAATTCGGTGTGCCGTATCTAAAGCGGGGCTACTATCATAAGTCGTATTATTATTACAACAAAGCCGTGCAACACGATCCAGCTACATGGCAAGGTTGGCGTGGTTATAATTACCTCTATTTTTATCGTGATTTTGAAAGAGCAATCGCTGATTTTAATGCCACAGATACGTTAACAGAAAACTTTACGGATTATCCCCAGGGTCAAAGTGTTGACTACATGCGAGGTATTGCCTACTACGGCTTGATGGACTATAAAAATGCTCACAGGTATTTCGATCTTTATGTGGAGGAAGTTCTTGGAAATCACGACGAATCCTGGGCAGATCCAAAGGTATTTTTGTATAAAGGATTAGCCTATTTATCAGAAAATAAAAACGACTCGGCGATCACGTATTTCGATAAAGTTATAAAATATGACGGCAGCTTAGCCGATGGTTATTATCATAAGGCCAGGGCTCTTTTGGCACTTAATCAGTTAGCTGAAGCTCGTGTTTTTAACCACAAGGCGCTTACCCAATTTAAGTCCGGATCAAACCATAAAAGGCCCTACGTCGAAGTACTAGATCAAATTTACATTGAAGATATTGCAGAGTTAATGAAAAAAATTGATGGCAAAAAACATTAAAAATTCCTACAAAGCACCTAAACCTGTTGGGCTATATCCCCATGCGAGGAAAGTGGGTAACCTCCTCTTTCTATCAGGTGTAGGGCCAAGAAAAAGAGGTGAAGAGGATATCCCTGGTGTCACCTTAGATGAAAATGGACGAATTGTAAAATATGATATTGATGCACAATGCCGATCAGTATTCGAAAATGTTAAGTTTATATTGGAAGATGCGGGATTCAGCTGGAGCCATCTGGTAGATGTTACCGTATTTTTAACCAATATGAAAGACGACTTTAAAAAGTACAATTCAATTTACACCGAGTATTTTAAAAGTAATCAGCCGTGCCGCACTACAGTGGAAGTAAATGCGCTTCCTACTCCTATTGCCATAGAACTAAAATGCATTGCGGCAATTGATAATTAAGGACTGGAGGGATAATTTGAGAACAGTTAAGAGTCATTATATACCTAAACTGTCATTCGTCTGGAAATAGTGCAATTGAACTGCAATGGTCTTGTTCTTAAACTTTCTTTTTGGTTATTTGTTTAAACACGTAACTAAAGCCAACAATTATGAAGTCAGATAATACATTACTTTCAGAACTTCTGAAAAGAGGAGTTGCCCCATTAATGCCTGCTTCTGAGGAAGATCAAATAAAGATTAATACGTTTAAAAAGTATTGGAAATCTTTCAACACTTTGGAACTCGAATTACTGTTCAGATCAGCACACGAAGCTAAGTCACGGAAACTGGGGACTAAGATTATGGAAACAGCTTAAGTTCAAACTGCAAAACTTTCACCGCATCCACAAGTGCGGGTGGCATTAGGATTTATAAATTGGAATCCCTTCCCATTTAGTCCGTCTGAAAAATCAAGTGTTGTTCCTAAGAGGTAAAGTAAACTTTTTCTGTCTACCAGTATTTTAACGCCCTTATCTTCGAATATCTCATCAGTTTCTTCAATGGTTGCATCAAACTTGAGATCATACATTAGACCTGAGCAGCCGCCGCCCTGAACTAATACGCGTATATTATGGTCGTCTGTTCTCCCTTCGTTGTTTCTTAACTCTACTATCCTCTCTTTCGCTTTATCGGTTACACTTATCATTATTCTAACTATTAAGCCACT
Organism: Bacteroidota bacterium; assembly: GCA_039028075.1. Taxonomy (GTDB): domain Bacteria; phylum Bacteroidota; class Bacteroidia; order Cytophagales; family Cyclobacteriaceae; genus Fulvivirga. The sequence goes on from JBCCIX010000016.1 coordinate 17,102, forward strand.
GGATTTAATACAACACTGAATACCGTAATGGTGTTCATATCACGTCCATAATACAATTTATCCAAAGCATCATAAACGTTGGTAGCACGGAAATAAGAAGTGTGCAATTCCTTATTATCGCCCTTCGCAATCCATTGAATGGTGTAGGATGCATCTTTTTCTTTATAACTCTCTACATACTCGAGCATTTTATTAAGGGCATCTATTTTATCGAAACCTTTAACAGAGTGGAAGAGAAAAGACTGATTGTGTTTTGGGTTTATCGTAATGAGGTCAAGTTTGATCTTTCCTTCAAACGTACCATATTCAAAAATTAGCGCATTACTGCGTAAGCCAAGATGTCCCTTTATTTCTTTTTGAATTTTTGCTGCCTCTACGTGTACATCTGCAGACGAATCAATCATAACCGCTTACCTTTGTTGTATGAGTAATTTTAGTTGAAAACTTTTAGTCGTTTTAAAAAGTTTCCATCTGTATTCAAAGTTAATAGATTAACCTAAAATACCTTACCTAAACACCCTTAACATGATAAAAGTAGAGCATATTGGCATTGCAGTAAAAGATCTTAGCACTTCCAACAAACTATTTGAAAAACTTTTTGGTAAAGAAAATTACAAAGTGGAAACGGTAGAAAGTGAAAAAGTTAGCACGTCTTTTTTCAAAATAGGGGATACTAAAATTGAACTGTTAGAATCTACAGATGATAATTCGGCTATAGGTAAATACGTAGAAAAGCGCGGAGAGGGTATTCACCATATAGCGTACGAAGTTACTGACCTTAAATCCGAAATCGAACGCTTAAAAAAGGAAGGTTTTACGATTCTGGATGAGCAACCAAAAAAGGGTGCTGATAACAAAATGGTCTGCTTTCTACACCCTAAATCAACGAATGGTGTATTGGTTGAACTCTGTCAAGAAATTAGTTCTTCTTCCGATTAGCGTGACTTTTGAACGTTTTAGGTTTGGTTTTACCGTGCTGGATAGAATTATAATAAGCTAGTTTTTTTCTACCAAGTTTGGTCTCGTACTGTGGCTTGGGGCCACATGAACTTAACAGCATTAAGCTCAAAACAATAAGCCCAAGAAATAATACGCCCACTAGTTTTGAAAATACATTCATAATCGTGCGTTTTAGTTAGTTGGTAGAAATATATAGCGGTAGTAAGGTGCGCGTAACCTCCTAACATGTGGCTATTGGATATTCCACTACCTTTACGCGTTGAATCGCATTTGCAATCGATAAACAGCTGTCAAAAAGAAAGAAAAATGAGTGAGAAAAGAACGGAAATCAGTGAACTTGGTGAATTTGGTTTGATTGAAAAGATCGAAAAAAGCACGATTATAAAAAATAAAAGTACTGCCCTTGGTATAGGTGATGATGCTGCTCTCATCGATGGGGGAGATTATTACCTGGTGGTTTCCTCCGATATGTTGCTAGAGGGCATCCACTTTGATCTTTCTTATGTTCCCTTACAGCACCTAGGCTACAAAGCCGTGGCTGTCAATATTTCAGATGTGGCCGCAATGAATGCCATGCCTCATCAAGTCATCATCAATTTAGGGATTAGCAACCGTTTTTCTCTAGAGGCCGTCGATACGTTTTACCATGGTGTCCATGCGGCATGTCAGAATTTTGGGGTGGATCTGGTGGGTGGTGACACAAGTTCTTCAGCCGGTGGTTTGGTTATATCAGTTACCGCCTTGGGGCGCGTTGATAAAAATAAGGTTTCCAAACGTCGAGGGGCCTCCGAAAATGACATCCTCTGCGTTACCGGCGACTTGGGTGGCGCTTATCTTGGCTTACAAGTTTTAGAGCGAGAGAAGCAAGTGTTCTTAACTAATCCGGAGATGCAGCCGCAACTCGATAAATATGATTACATCGTTCAACGTCAGCTCAAGCCAGAGGCCCGAATGGATATTGTGCACGAACTTTCGGACCTAAACGTTGTACCTACTTCAATGATTGACATATCTGATGGTCTCGGGTCAGAATTATTGCATTTGTCGAAGGCTTCCGGCCTTGGGGTCCAGATTTTTGAAGACAAACTTCCTGTTGATAAGCAGACCTACGATACCGGACGAGAGTTAAATATTGATGCTACGACCGCCGCCCTAAACGGTGGCGAAGATTACGAACTTCTTTTTACGGTGAACCAAAATGACTACGAAAAGATCAAGTTGCATGCCGATATTCACTTCATTGGCCATATGCACAAAGAATCCAATTCCAATATTATGCAAACTAAAGGCGGTAATGCGGTGCCCTTAAGTGCGCAAGGTTGGAACCACTACAAACGCTAAAAGCTTTAGCTTTAGTACGGGTTACTTCATCGGCTTTCAAACCATTTAGCATCCTGACCGTGCTACAGTAAACACCAACTAAAATTATTGATTTAAAATAGCCTTAGCCTTATTCGCTATAACCTCTTGAACCCGCTTTTGTTGGATTTTACTTTCTAGCCAGGAAATAATGTCAAAATAGATAAAGGCACGCTTCTCGTAAGGATTGCTTTGTAATGGAATAAGTTTATGTAAGAGTTTTTCAAACTCCGGTATCAGATCTTCTTCGGTGAATTCACCCGCCAATTTCCTTAAAAAACTCAGTATGGCCTTCTGAAATTGATGGAGGTCATCCTTATTGAGCATAAAACGATAAGTGGAACGTATGTAGTAATCGATGACATCTGTGTTTCCCAATTCATAGTGCCCAATTAGACTTAGAATGCGGGCGAAAGAGTGAATATCCTCTCTAAGGTCTATATTCTCAGAGTTGAAGATACGATTAAGCCATTGAATCGCTTCGCCGTAGTTGTCATCTCCGAAGTAAAGGCACGCCACTTTGTAATACAGGATCAGCTTTGAATGATTGTCCAATTGCGAGATAAAATCCTCTAGACCCGGCTTAATCTTATTCATCAAGGAAACCCCGGCTTTGAAGTCGCCCAACATAAAAATGCGATTAAACTCGTGAACGTACGTGTATTTTAATAGCTTCAACCTGATGTTTTCATTGAGTAAACTTTTGGAGTAATGTCGGATTTCTCTCAGTCTTCTGCTGGAGATGACAAACTTGTGGTACTTGTACAACTTATACTGCGCTATCATTAGGTTGTTAATCGCATTAAGGTAGTTTTCTACTCGTGAGGTCTTTAATTCCTTGTTATCATCAAATAGCCTGACCCACTCGCGTGCGTAGTAATAACCCGATTCAAAGTTTTGCAGGAAAAAGTAATAATTGACGTAAAGGTTATACAGGTTCAGTTTTTCATTGAGAGACAATTTTTGCTCATTAAATTTAGGAAGCTCATCGATGAGCGCAGCCACCTGATTTTGGTCGGCCTGGTTTCTAATGTAACCAATCTTCGTGTAGATAGAACTAAGCTTGGCAGAAAGGTTGGTAATGGTGTTTATATTATTAATCCTATCGTTTACATCTTGTACTTCTTTTATAATGCGATTCACCCTGGCCTCGTTATCTGGTCCGATGGTATGAGTGAGCACATTTTTTTCCCATTTAAGTATCTCGAGTTGCAATTCAAGGTTATCGATCTTTTTGGCCCGTTTCTTTGCTTTTTTAAGTACATCTACGCACTGCTCGTACAAGCTTCGATTAAATAATATTTGGGCATGATCGATCATCTCCCGGAGCTGAATGTCCATTACATTCGTTTGACTAAACTGCCTGATGGATCGTAATACCTTCTTGTACAGGTGGGCTTTCAGATTTGACAGTTGGTGAGGAATAAGCTGAGGTATGTCTTTAAGTACCGCATCTTCATCATATACTTGGCTACTTTCGAGGGCATGAAAGAGTTGTAGATACTTGGCTTGGGGGTCTTCGAACCTGGCTTGCAGCTTGAAATAGCGCTTTTCGCTCTTTTTAAGAGACTTGATCAGCGAAAAGAGATAGTCTGACTTTTCCTTAGACATCGTAAATACTAAGCTTTATAAAGCAATCAAAAGCTAATAATAGCCATTTTAATGTAATTAGACAGCGTAAAATATATAATATTAGGTGGAAGACAGACCATTCTATACAAATACATTTGAACACAACATAGACGTGTAAAGGTATGAGTGACAAAATTCAAATTTTTGATACCACCCTAAGAGATGGTGAGCAGGTGCCAGGCTGCGGATTAAATAAGAACGAGAAAATTATCATCGCCCAAGCTTTGGAAGAGTTGGGTGTAGATGTGATAGAGGCAGGCTTTCCGATTTCCAGCCCAGGAGATTTTGAGTCCGTACAAGCGTTGGCGGCTACAATTAAGGAGGCTACCATCTGCGGGCTTTC
>JBCCIX010000017.1:0-21291 GCA_039028075.1 Bacteroidota bacterium
AACTTATCATGTACCTGAAAACCTTTTACAACCTCCTCACCTGCTAGATCCCACTTGCTCTGATGCCAACCTCTTCCTGTAATCCACTCTCCCGGATCGGCATTATCGGCCGCCTCTTTTACTTTAGTAATAAGCTCGTCATAACTTTTTACACCTAAAAGATCAATATTCAATTCATTGTAGCCTAATCCCATAATGTGACCGTGGCCTTCGATCAATCCGGGTGTCATGGTCTTGCCTTTTAGGTCAATAACTTTAGTATGTTCTCCCCGATATCTTAAGGCTTCAGCACTATCTCCTACATATACAATTCTATCACCCCTAGTGGCTACCGCTTTAACTGTATACTGCTGGTCATTCACAGTGTAAATTGTGCCACCTGAAATAATTAGGTCTGCAGGCGTAGGTATTTCTTCAGAAGAACAACAAAATAACCACCCTAGCATAACTACAGCAGTGAGCATTTTCAAAACGGAAGGTTTAATCATAGTTTTATTGAACTCTTGTTAGACAGTTAAGTTAATAAACATTATGAGAATAGCCTGCATTCTAAAACCCTGTGTATTCGTTATACTCTTTGGCATTTTGAGTTTAGATAGCGCAAAAGGACAGGAAGTTGGATTATCTTTTTCTTATTTTCTACCTAGAAATGGTTATTTTTCTACTCCTATAAGTCCATTTTCATTAAGGGGAGTGGGCGTTGATCTGAACCGTTATCTTGCGGTTCAAACCGGTTTCTCTCTCTACAGAATGTCCGGTCTTAACATAAAGGATATCGATGACTTTGAATCCAAAGATGCCTTAGTTGGCCCTAATTTTACGCTCATGGCTCCGGTGGAACTTGTGCTGCAATTTATTGGGCAAAAGCAAGAATTTAGATTGAAAGCCGGTGGATTCGGATTTTTAACGTTTGATAATAAATTAAACAATGGAAATATAGATAAGGCCATTAGGCAGTTTGAGTCCTGGGATGTGGCCAATGCATCGTTTGATTTTGATAGTGCGCCGGGATTTGGCTACTTCTTTGGTGCGGAGTATGTGGTGTTCGTGAGCAGACAGTGGGGGTTGAGCTTTGAAGCAAATTATTTAATTGGCGATGCTGGCTTCGAATTGTCAGGAACTTATACCGGTGGTAATATCGTCGGAGGCCTGTTAACACGCGAAGTTGATTATGATGAGGCCAAGCTTGATCTCACTGGGTTAGAACTCTCCATTGGGATCATAATAACGCAATAGATGATTAATCCATAGCTTCCAAACGTTTTAAAAGTGGGGGGTGTGAATAATTAAAAAAGACGTAAGCCGGATGTGGATATAAATTACTTAGATTGTCCACGGAGAGTTTTTTAAGTGCGTTCTTTAATGGAACGGCAGTATATGTTTTTGCGGCATAAGCATCTGCCTCAAACTCATTTTTCCGACTGATGATGTTACCAATCACCCCAAAAAGCTTTGAAATGGGTGAATACAATATAGTAAAGGCAATAAGATTAACGTGTATGGCTAAACGATCAGCCCCAAGCGCAAGACTTAACTCTTTGTTAAAAACGAGGAGTGACATGACAAAGAGCATTAAGCCAATCTGACCGATTGAAATAGCAAAGCCTTGTACAATGTGTTTCTTTTTAAAGTGCCCAACCTCGTGAGCTAAAACGGCTACAAGCTCTTCCTCTGAATGGTTTTGAACTAGGGTGTCATAGAGAACAATCTTTTTCTTCTTACCTATACCCGAGAAGAACGCATTGGCTTTATTTGATCTTTTGGATCCGTCAATGACAAATACATTGGTCAATGGAAAGCTTACACTTTGACTGTAGGTTTGAATTGCGGCTTTGAGTGATCCATCTTCCAAAGGGGTGAGCTTGTTAAACAATGGTAAAATTAACGAGGTGTAAAACATGTTAAAGAAAAGGATGAATGCCGACGCGATAACCCAAAAGTAGATCCAAAAACCAGAACCGATACGGATAATCAAAAACAGCAAAATACCAATCAAAAGTCCTCCGATAATTACACCTAATACGTACCCTTTTATCTTATCAACTAAAAAGGTCTTGATCGTAGTTTTATTGAAGCCAAACTTCTCCTCAATTATGAAGGTACTGTAAAGTTGAAAAGGCGTATTCAAAAGATCCGATGCTATAAATAAAGCACCAAAATAAACCAATGCTAACACCAGATCATTTTGGATGTACGGGGAAATCCAGTTGTCTAAAACTCCAAAAATCCCAAAATAAAGAAGACCCACTGAAAGAACGAAACTGAATGCAGAGGTAATGAACGAAAAAGAACTTCGTGCTTTTTGATATTCAATACTTCTTTCATACTTCTCAGAATCATAGAATTCAGCAACCTCTGCAGGCAAATCCGTCTTTGCTGATTTATAATTCAGGAAGTCCAACAATTGATCTAAAACATAATCGAGCACAACGATGGCAAGTACAATGGATAAAAGGGTTTCGGATGACATAAGAAAAAAATTTGATTTAAAGCTAACCAATGCACTGCTAACTTTAACAAAGAGAATAAATCCTATTTTGGTTATTTATCCCGTATTGGGATTATTGAAAAACAAAAACAGGCGTTGACGGCGTTGAAGCACCTTTTAATCCTTTGGTACGGATATAGCCCGGGTGACTTTGTGAATTTAGTAAAAACAATAAAATCACAGATGAGAACACTACTTCAACATGAACTCTTCTTTGCCGGAATAGTTTTTGTGATCGGCATGACCGTGCTTATTTATGAACTCATGCAGGCCGCTATTTAGATTCTGTCAAAATAGTATTTCACATTGTATCCTTGCCAATCGGCATGTACATTTGGGGTTAAAATGAGTCGAATTTTTTTAACTTTTAAGTGCAATTGTAAATGAGCTGGTTTTCTGAAGCTATTTCCAGTACACTCGGTCGCAAACTTTTAATGGCCTTAACGGGGCTTTTTCTTATCGTTTTTCTTCTCGTTCACTTAATTGGAAATTTTCAACTTCTTGCCGATGATGGAGGTGAATCCTTTAACATCTACGCAAAATTCATGACCACTAATCCCGTTATTAAAACCACTTCATATCTTTTATATGGTTCATTTGTAATGCACATAATATGGGCCATACTGCTTACTATACAAAACAAAAAATCACGACCCGTAGGTTATGCACAAACTGCCGGGTCTACCAATAGCACCTGGAGTTCCCGCAATATGGGTATTTTAGGGACTTTCGTCTTTATTTTTTTGGTCATACATCTACGAGGTTTTTGGTACGAGATGCACTGGGGTGGTATACCAACAGCTACCTATGATGGCGTAGAAGTAAAAGACTTGTACACTGTGGTTCAGCAGGCTTATGAGCAGTGGTGGTATATGGCCATCTACGTAGTCTCCATGATCTTGCTGATGTTTCACTTAGCACATGGTTTTCAAAGTGCCTTCCAAACACTAGGGCTAAACCATCCTAAGTACAACCCTGTTATTAGATCAATAGGATTGGGGTACGCAATATTGATTCCTGGTGCATTTGCAGCCATTCCTATCATCATGTTTCTTCAATCATTATAAGTAGAATCGCTGAATATGAAATTAGATTCCAAAATACCTGAAGGGCCTTTAGCTGAGAAGTGGGCAAAGCATAAATTCGGAGTTAAATTAGTTAACCCGGCGAATAAGAGAAAGTATGACATCATAGTGGTAGGTACTGGGCTTGCCGGAGCTTCTGCAGCGGCTTCCTTCGGGGAGTTAGGCTATAACGTACAGGCCTTTTGCTTTCAAGATAGTCCTAGGCGAGCACATAGTATAGCGGCACAAGGGGGTATAAATGCTGCCAAAAACTATCAAAATGACGGTGACAGTATTTTTCGCCTATTCTACGATACCATCAAAGGGGGAGATTACCGATCGAGGGAAGCCAATGTGTATCGCCTGGCGGAAGTTAGTGTTAATATCATAGATCAGTGTGTAGCCCAAGGAGTTCCCTTCGCTCGGGAGTACGGCGGATTACTCGCTAATCGTTCTTTTGGAGGAGCTCAAGTTTCTCGAACGTTTTACGCTAAAGGCCAAACCGGTCAGCAGTTACTCTTAGGTGCTTACAGTGCATTGAGTCGGCAGGTAGCCAATGGAAAAGTAAAAATGTATTCCCGCGAAGATATGCTTGATGTGGTCATCAAAGACGGCAAAGCAGTGGGAATCATCACACGGAATCTCACCACGGGGAAAATTCAATCGCACTCAGCTCATGCGGTAGTCCTCGCTACTGGCGGATACGGTAACGTATTTTTTCTTTCCACCAATGCAATGGGATCAAACGTAACGGCCGCTTGGAGAGCTCACAAAAAGGGAGCCTTAATGGCTAATCCTTGCTTCACCCAAATCCATCCGACTTGTATCCCTGTGTCAGGAGATCATCAGTCTAAATTGACTTTAATGTCAGAATCTCTTCGGAATGATGGAAGAGTCTGGGTGCCCAAAGAAATTGAAGATGCGGAAAAAATTAGAAAGGGTGAGCTTAAACCTACAGAACTCCCGGAAGAGAAAAGAGACTATTATCTGGAAGAACGATATCCTTCTTTTGGAAATTTAGTTCCTCGAGACGTAGCCTCTAGAAATGCTAAATATGTTTGTGATGAAGGAAGAGGTGTAGCCAAAACCGGGCTAGCCGTCTATCTGGATTTTGCTGATGCAATAAAGCGAGATGGTAGGGATGTAATTGAGAGTAAGTATGGGAACCTTTTTGACATGTATCAGCAAATTACCGGAGAAAATCCCTATGAAACGCCTATGATGATTTTCCCTGCCGTTCATTACACGATGGGTGGCCTCTGGGTAGATTACAACCTGATGACTAATATTCCCGGTTTATACGCACTCGGTGAGGCTAATTTTTCTGACCATGGCGCAAATCGGTTGGGTGCGAGTGCACTTATGCAAGGTCTCGCAGATGGTTATTTCGTCATTCCCTACACTATTGGTGACTATTTAGCCCAAAACTCTTACGATAAGGTGTCAACTGATGATGAGGTATTTATCGAAGCTAAGAAAGGTGTTGAGGAACGGATTAATAGACTACTTACTATTAATGGGGACAAAACCGTAGACGATTTTCACAAGGCCTTGGGATTGATCATGTGGAATAACTGCGGCATGTCACGAAATGAAGCTGATCTAAAAAAAGCCAAGATCGAAATTCAAAAGCTACGAGCTGAATTCTGGGAAAACGTTAAAGTGATTGGCACTAATGATGAACTTAACCAATCACTGGAAAAAGCAAATCGTGTTGCTGATTTCCTTGAGTTGGGTGAACTTATGATCGACGACGCTTTTGACAGGTCAGAGTCATGCGGTGGTCACTTTAGGGAGGAATCTCAAACTGAAGAAGGTGAGGCTAAGCGAAAAGACGATGAATTTTCATACGTTTCTGCTTGGGAATATAATGGGCCGGAAGTGCCAGAGACATTACACAAGGAGGAGTTAGTCTTTGAAAACGTTAAGCTGACTCAAAGAAGTTACAAGTAGTGTAGTTATTATATTATGATTTAATAATTGTTAATTGACCGATATGAGGATTAAACTCAAAGTTTGGAGACAGAAAAATAATGCGGATAAGGGGGGTTTTAAAACTTATGATCTGGACGATATCTCTACGGATATGTCATTTCTTGAAATGTTTGATGTACTGAATGAAGAATTAGTACGTAAGGGAGAGGATCCTGTGCATTTTGATCATGACTGTAGAGAGGGGATTTGCGGAATGTGCAGTCTTTACATCAACGGAAAGCCTCATGGTCCAAAGCAAACTACTACCTGCCAACTTCACATGAGAAGCTTTAATGATGGAGATACTATTACCGTTGAACCTTGGAGGGCGGCAGCTTTTCCGGTGGTGAAAGATCTGGTGGTTGATCGAGGTGCTTTTGACCGAATTATACAATCGGGTGGATATATCTCAATAAATACCGGTGGTGTACCCGATGCAAATGAAATTCCAATACCAAAAAAGGATGCAGATAAAGCGATGGATGCCGCCACCTGTATAGGATGTGGCGCTTGCGTTGCGGCTTGCAAAAATGCTTCGGCCATGTTATTTGTAAGTGCGAAAATATCTCAATTTGCACTACTTCCTCAAGGTCAGGCAGAAAGAAAAGTAAGAGCTGAAAATATGGTGGCCCAGATGGATTCGGAAGGATTCGGAGCTTGTACAAACACCGGAGCCTGTTCTGCAGAATGCCCTAAAGAGATAAGCTTGACAAACATTGCCAGAATGAATAGGGATTATTTCTCGGCAAAGATTGGATCAGATAATGTTTAGAGTGCAAAGAAAGGTAAGTTGAACTTACCTTTCTTTGTATTTGCATAATCTCTATTTTTCAACTTTGACTGTTTTAACTTGAATAGTTACAAATCCAGTAAATAAAGAGACAACTACATCCAAAAATGAATGTGTAGAAGTGATGGTGTAATCCTCTGCTCCCGCAGCCATTTGCTTAGAATCCACGTCATTAATAGGAACGAGGCCCCACAAAGCATACCATTGCTTCTTTTCTGTTTTATCACCTCCCTGTGCACCGTTACCCACCGTGTGGTTAAGCGTAAAACAAGAGGTTAAACCAATACAAAAAACAAGTGATAGCAGCAAAGCTTTAATTTTTCTCATAATTACTTTTTATTTGATTGACGAATTTGATCGAACCTATGGAGGATTCAATCGATTTAATAGTTTCATCAAATAAAGAGGGTTTGACGTAAAATTCAAAGTAAAAACCATTTGAAATTGCGGGAGCGTCAAAATACAATTTAAAATTAATTATATCTTGTTTTTGAAGTAAACCTTGTTTCACTTCAAAGTCGTTGGTTAAAAATGACGTTTCTGTAAATTTTGCGTTTAGATCGGTAGTATCCGGTTCAAAGGATACATTACTTAACTTACCTTCAAATTGTCCAACGACCAAGATAGAAGAATCTGACCCACTAACGAATACAGATTGTACCCCAGGACGCATTAATTCGTCGAAATTAGCATTAGATTCAATCCATGAATTTGGTACCTGATATTGTATGGCACTGTCGTATAAAAAATAGGGTGATGTGCTAATCAAACTCTCGTCTATCTCAAAAACAGCTTCCACTAATTTTTGGTTACCTTCTCTTTCCCTGGCAGGACTACAAGCTAAAGTCAGAATGAGGAATACAAAAAGTATCCTCATAGACTGCCCTCTTCTATTAATCCCCACGCAATTAAAGCCACTCCAACAATTATAGCTAAACCTCCTAGAGCCCCACTCGCTAAAATAGCTACTACAATACCGGCCAACGCTATGATAATACCGGCGTAAACTTTTTTATTATCCAGTGAATTATTCTTCTTCGCTTTCTTTAATGCCTTTATGTCCTTTTTCACTTGTGTTAGCAGCTTCACCTTTTCCTTAGTTGGCAACTTCAAAACCTCCTTGGTCGAAGGAACCCCTTCTTCCGTGTACTTTTGAACGATCTGCTCTGTCCGTGTGGTTCGGCTTGGGGATACCGTGGGAACGCCGGTAGTAGAAGCCTCGACCACAGATTCTTCTGGAATGGTGGAGGTGAGCTCTTCATTCAAACTTTCCCGATCCGTTAAAAGAGCGTCGGGGTTTTCAATTTTTAATTGCTCCGGCTCGTGGAAGTTTCGCGATGGACCAAAGCTCGCCGTGTATTTCGGGCTACAGGCCGATAGTACAATGGCAAGCAAGGCGATTAGCAATATTCGTTCTTTCATAGAATTAATAGTTTAAGTTTATCGGATAGTGTAAGATACGTAAGATTCATTCATCTTTAGTTCTAGTATGCCAAAAATCGTTATTTCGTGTGCCCCTAGAGTATCACCGTACGTTCTTAAAGAGCTAAAAGCGTTGGGATATCAGGGCAAAGCCATAAATAAGTTTGGGGTAGTCATGATGGGCTCGATGCGCGATGCGATGAAACTCAACTTATATCTACGCACGGCTTCCAAAGTTCTTTTAGAAGTCAAAACCTTTAAAGCCGCTTCACCCGAAGAATTATATAAGAACCTCATCAATATACCGTGGGAGAGAACCATCCCCTCAAATGGGTACTTGAGAATAGAGAGCTTCGTGAAGAATGATAAAATTCTTGACACACGTTTTGCCAACCTAAAAACAAAGGATGCCATAGTTGACCGAATTATGCAGCAAAAGGGACGCAGACCAAACTCCGGCCCTAACGTAGATCGGACGGTGGTTTTCCTCCATTGGATCAATACTGAAGTAGGAATATTCATTAATACTTCCGGTGATACCATCAGCAAACATGGTTATCGGAAAATTCCGTTCAAAGCACCCATGATGGAATCTTTGGCCGCCGCTACCATTCTCGCCTCAGGTTGGAATACAGCTTCTCATTTTATTAATCCCATGTGTGGTAGCGGCACATTGGCTATAGAAGCGGCTTTGATCGCTTGCCATATTCCACCAGGCACATTCAGAAAGAACTTTGGTTTTATGCATGTTCGAAGCTATGACGAATTTGCCTGGCTAAAACTAGTTAAAGAATCAGCTTCTACTATTCGAAAAAAGCTGGATTTCAAAATAATTGCTACAGATATTAATCCAAAAGCCGTTGAGGCTGCCAAACGCAATGCCGAAGCCGCTGGGGTTTCCGAACTGATTGAATTCAAAGTTTGTGACTACCGCAAGACTTATATTCCCAAAGGAGAGGGTGTGATCTTTTTCAACCCAGAATACGGTAATCGCCTTGGTGAAGAAAAAGAGTTGGAAGAGGTATATCGATCTATTGGCGACTTCTTCAAGCAAAAGTGTACCGGCTATATGGGCTATGTGTTTACAGGAAATATAAACCTAGCAAAGCGAATTGGACTCAAAACAAAACGAAGAGTGGAATTTTTTAACGCCAAAATCGACTCAAGGCTCTTAGAATATGAATTATACGATGGAACAAAAAAGGGTTAATTTCAATTCATGATAGTCAGGTCGTTCAGATGGATAGGGATGTTATATTATGCCTTCCCCATCCAATTATTGATTAATCACTTTAAACGAAATCATATATTGCTTCTGTGCTGGCTGATACTTTTTGCCATCGTAAGCGGAAGTCTCGGTAACTACTTGGGTATACCTTACCTGTTTTTGGACCCTGTGTACCTCAATGAAGTGGGTTTTCAGAGCTATTGCTTAGTCGGTCTTACGCTGGCCGGATTTACCGTAGCTTTCCATATTACCACTTACATCAACGACGGCCATCGTTTTACCTTCATCGGCACGGTACATCGTCCGTTTACTACGTTCAGCGTCAACAATAGCTTAATACCCGTAGCCTTTCTGGTTACGTACGGAATTTTCATCATTCAATACGAGCTTTCGAACGAACAAATTGAATCAAGTAAACTCCTGCTCAATATTTCAGGGCTGCTTATCGGCTACACCGGAATGACCCTGCTATTATTTTCTTATTTCTGGCTTACTAACAAAAACATCTTCAAGTATGTAGTTTGCAAGGTTGATCAGAAGCTAAAACAAAATATTAAAATAACCCGGGCCGGCGCGATTAAGAAATTGGATATAGCCAAAAAGAAACAAGTCCGCGTTGACCACTTCTTTTCCCCCTCTTTACAAATAAAAAAAACAAGCGAATACGTAGGCTTTTACGACAAAGAAATGATTCTACAAGTCTTCGACCAAAACCATCTGAACCTGGTTATCATCGAGCTATTGATATTTGTATTGCTGCTGGTGATGGGTACATTTAAAGATGTTGAAATGCTACAGATCCCGGCTGCCGCTAGTGTAATCCTGTTTTTAACTGTTTTTGTGATGTTCGCCGGGGCGTTTTCCTATTGGTTTGGCAATTGGTCTATTTCAATGGCCATCGTCCTGTTACTGGTAACAAACTTTCTAGCGGGCAGTGAAATATTTGAAAAACACTATCAAGCCTTTGGCCTCGACTACAATACGGAGCCGGCGGAGTACAGTATTTCAAGGATTAGCAAATTTGGCAATGGCACCTACATCGAAGAAGACAAGAAAAAGACAAAGACCATCTTAGATAACTGGCGAAAAAAATTTCCCCCCGGTGGTAAACCGAAAATGGTATTCTTATGCGTAAGTGGAGGAGGTCAGCGTGCGGCACTGTGGACCTTAAACGTGTTACAGGAGGCCGATCGAATGAATAAAGGAAAGCTCATGGAAAACACTATGCTGATGACCGGAGCGTCCGGGGGTTTGATAGGTGCCAGTTACTTTCGTGAACTGGTCTATCAAAAAAAGTCCGGTAATTCAACTGATCCCTACGATACAAAACATCTATCTGCAATAGCAAGTGATAACCTGAACGCCATCATCTTCAGCCTTTTAATGAATGACATTTTTGTTGGATTTCAGGAGTTTGAGTATGAGGATTTTCAATACGAAAAAGATAGAGGATACGCTTTCGAAAGCCGATTAAATGCAAACACAAATGATCTCTTAAATAAACCTTTAATCAGTTATAAGTTTCCTGAAGAAAAAAGCATGATTCCAATGCTGATTATGGCACCTACCATTATCAATGACGGCAGAAAACTGTACATATCTCCTCAAAATGTATCTTACCTAACTAATGTCTCAGATTCCATAACCAATAGAAATAAATTAAACGGGGTAGACTTTATTCGGTTTTTTGAAGCTCAAAATAGCTCAAAATTACGTTTCTTAAGTGGACTTAGAATGAGCGCCACCTTTCCTTATATTACCCCAAATGTTACGCTACCCAGCTCGCCGCCTACTCAACTTATGGACGCCGGCATCACCGATAATTTTGGCATTTCGGATGCCATCCGGTTCTTATTTGCGTTTAAAGATTGGATTGGCACAAACACTTCAGGGGTGGTCATCGTATCCATTCGTGATTCTGAAAAAGATGGACCTATACAGGCCACGCAAAATTTATCTTTATTTGATCGGTTTACATTACCTATAAGTAGCATCTATGAAAATTTCGAAGGATTGCAGGATGTAACCAACGATAATAAAATCGAATACGCCCGCAGCTGGTTTAATGGTCCCATTGATCGGGTTGATTTTCAATACATTCCCGAAGATTATGCAAAACAGAACCTATCAAAATCGGACAAATTAAGAATGAAAAACGCTCAACGCGCTTCGTTAAGTTGGCGATTAACCGGTCGAGAAAAAAAAAGTGTAGTAAATAATATCAATACCCACGCCAACCAGCGCTCACTTTTAAAGCTTCGAGAGCTACTGGAAGAATGATGTGGCTAACTAATGCTTGTTAGGGTAATTATCTTAATTTTGCATTTCTGATGTGACGAGTAGTAATTATGGAACATGTAGCTCCTTATAAGCCAAAAAACAAAGTTCGTATAGTAACCGCAGCAAGTTTATTTGACGGCCATGATGCCGCCATAAACATCATGCGCCGAATTATACAAGCTACGGGTTGTGAGGTAATCCATTTGGGACATGATCGAAGTGTGGAGGAAGTAGTGAATACCGCCATTCAGGAAGACGCTCAGGCTATTGCGATGACTTCCTATCAAGGTGGACATAACGAGTACTTTAAATACATGTATGACCTCCTCAAAGAACAAGGTGCCGGACATATCAAAATCTTTGGAGGCGGCGGTGGAGTCATCTTACCAGATGAAATCGAGGAGCTTCATAAGTATGGAATAACTAAGATCTACTCGCCCGATGATGGCCGGGCTATGGGGCTGCAAGGTATGATCAATGATCTGGTAGAGCGCAGTGATTTTGCAGTGGGAGAAAACCTAAACGGAGAAATCGAGCACGTTAAAGATAAAGATGACAAATCAATTGCAAGACTAATTTCAGCGGCTGAAAATTTTGCTGATAATAGTACCTCTGAACTTAAGCAAATTCATGCCTTGGCGAATAAAGTAGCCACTCCTGTTTTAGGAATTACCGGTACCGGTGGTGCAGGTAAATCGTCACTTGTGGATGAGTTGGTCAGGCGTTTTCTAATTGACTTCAAGGATAAAACAATTGCCATAATTTCTGTGGATCCATCCAAACGTAAAACCGGTGGTGCTCTCTTAGGGGACAGAATACGCATGAATGCTATCAAAAATGAGCGGGTTTACATGAGATCACTGGCTACCAGGCAGTCTAATCTTGCGCTATCGCGTCACGTAGATGAAGCCTTGAAGATACTTAAAGCCGCCGAATTTGATTTGATCATACTTGAAACCTCAGGAATCGGTCAGTCGGACACTGAAATTACAGATCATTCGGATGCAAGTCTTTACGTAATGACACCGGAGTACGGTGCCGCCACGCAGCTTGAAAAGATAGATATGCTAGACTTTGCAGACATCATAGCCATTAACAAATTCGATAAAAGAGGTGCTTTAGATGCTATCAGAGATGTAAAAAAACAGTACAAAAGGAATCATAATCTATGGGACATCAAAGATGAAGACCTGCCGGTCTTTGGTACTATTGCCTCCCAATTCAATGACCCTGGCATGAATCGGCTTTATGCTGAATTGATTAAGAAGATTGTGGAAAGGACCGAAGCTCCTCTTGAATCAACCTTCGAGATCACCAATGAAATGTCTGAAAAGATATATGTGATCCCTCCTAATAGAACGCGCTACCTGTCAGAGATTGCCGAAGGTAATAGAAATTACGATGAGTGGGTTCAAAGCCAAAGAGAAACAGCCGAGAAACTATACGGCTTAAAAAAATCCATCGACACGCTAAAAGGTTCGAAGTTCGAGGACAAGGACAGACTGATCAATAGCCTAGAGGACGTATATGCTGAGGAAGCTCTCAATTTAGACCCTAAGAACCTCAAACTGATAGAAGATTGGGAAGCGAAGACGAGTCTTTATAAAGACCCTGTGTATTCATTTAAGGTGAGAGATAAGGAAATTAAGATCCAAACACACAGCGAATCACTCTCTTATAGTCGGATACCGAAAGTGGTACTTCCAAAATATAGAGCTTGGGGTGATCTATTAAACTGGAGCTTACAGGAGAATGTGCCCGGTGAGTTCCCCTACACGGCCGGTATTTATCCTTTCAAAAGAGAAGGGGAAGACCCTACAAGAATGTTTGCCGGAGAGGGAGGTCCCGAAAGAACCAACCGGCGTTTTCATTATGTCAGTCTAACTATGCCGGCAAAACGCCTGTCCACAGCTTTTGATTCGGTAACGCTCTACGGTAACGATCCTGGCTATAGACCGGATATTTACGGTAAAATTGGTAATGCAGGGGTCTCTATTTGCTGTCTCGATGATGCTAAAAAACTCTACTCAGGATTCAATCTGGCTAGTCCCAAAACGTCAGTTTCGATGACCATTAATGGCCCTGCTCCCATGCTTTTAGCTTTTTTTATGAATGCCGCAATTGATCAGCAATGCGAGATTTACATTAAAGAAAATAGCCTTGAAAAAGAAGTAGAGTCAAAAATAGCTGCCATTTACAAAGGAAAGCAAAGACCTTCCTATCAGGGAGAGTTACCCGAAGGAAATGATGGTCTTGGCCTGAAGCTGCTGGGAGTCACCGGAGATCAGGTTCTTCCGGTAGAGGTGTATAACAAGATCAAAGCGGATACCTTAAAGGCGGTACGAGGGACCGTTCAAGCGGATATTCTTAAAGAGGATCAGGCCCAAAACACCTGTATTTTTTCCACAGAATTCGCCCTAAGACTGATGGGTGATGTCCAGGAATATTTTATTGAACAAGGGGTTAGAAATTTTTACTCTGTGTCCATCTCCGGGTACCACATTGCAGAAGCCGGGGCTAACCCCATTACACAGCTTGCTTTTACTTTGGCAAATGGCTTTACGTATGTGGAGTACTATTTGAGTAGGGGCATGGACATCAATAAATTTGCTCCTAATCTATCCTTTTTCTTTTCCAATGGTATCGACCCAGAATACGCGGTCATTGGACGTGTCGCCAGAAGAATATGGGCCAAAGCGATGCGTGAAAAATATCATGCAGACGCACGATCCCAGATGTTAAAATATCATATTCAAACCTCGGGTAGATCTTTACATGCACAGGAAATTGATTTTAACGACATCAGAACTACGCTTCAGGCACTATACGCTATTTACGATAATTGTAATTCACTACATACCAATGCCTATGATGAAGCCATTACCACCCCCACCGAAGATTCGGTAAGAAGGGCTATGGCCATTCAATTGATCATCAATAAGGAGCTGGGCTTAGCCAAAAATGAAAACCCATTACAAGGCTCGTTTATTATTGAAGAGTTAACTGATCTGGTGGAAGAAGCGGTTTTACTTGAGTTTGAAAGAATTACAGAGCGTGGTGGTGTGCTTGGGGCGATGGAAACCATGTACCAACGCAGTAAAATTCAGGAAGAAAGCCTTCATTATGAGACCCTGAAACATACGGGAGAATATCCTATCATTGGTGTTAATACCTTTTTAAGCTCTAAGGGCTCTCCCACTATCGTCCCTCAAGAAGTGATTAGAGCTACGACAGAAGAAAAAGAATATCAAATAAAAATGCTGGAAGCGCTGCACTTTAATAAAAGTGACGAATCAGGACGACAAATTCAAAATATACAGCAGGCCGCTATTCTGAATAAGAATATGTTCGAAGCCCTCATGGAAGCGTGTAAAATATGTTCACTAGGTCAGATTACGCACGCCTTATTTGAGGTAGGAGGTCAATATAGGCGCAATATGTAATTAATTGAGGTAAAAGGTATTTTTTTGGCTTACCTCCTGTTCTAAAATAAACCTTCGTAGCTGGAGGCGTTCTCGCACAAACTTATTTCTCTTATCCGAGGTCAATAATTTTAAATACTTCAAACGGTCGGAGATATCTAGATCAAGTTCATTGGCTATATCATGAATAGTGTAGTCTTTCTCATCCATTTTAATCCGTCTCATACCCATGTACTCCTCAAAGTCGAATTTAAGGTCTTCTGAAACGCCCGTGTCTTCCATTGCATTAAGAAAAAACACTTCGCCTCCGGCGTATAACTTACCAGGAAGTTTTGAGTAAAACTTTGATAGAATAAAGGTGTCGACACAACGAACCACTATATCAGACTCACCCGTGTCGTATTTTTTAATAATAGACTCTAGCTGAACTAATGATCCTATCCTGCTTCCATTCGTTTGATTGGCATACAAAATACCAAAATCCACTTCCTTTTCTTCAGCATCTGCCACGAGCTCTCTGTAGCGCATTTCAAATATATGAAGCGGTATGAGTTCTCCTGGCAGAGGTAAGATGTTTAAGGGAAATAAAGGAATGCGTGATAAATCTTCCATTAATTATTTCAACACTCAGATCATATTTATGTTTGCATCTTGTGAAAGTAAGTTGAATAACAACTACTTTGATTTTTAATTTAGCCTTTACGAAACAAAAAACGGGTAGATCTTGAACCTTGACTCATTATCTATAATCGATAAAGTTTCTCCAATTACCATTTTCAGATTGGATCAGGAGGGGAAGTGCATATATGTTAATCAAAAATGGACAGAGATATCAGGATACTCCTTCGAGGAAACGATAGGTAATGGCTGGATAGAGGTAATACACCCCCAAGACCAGGCTATAATTCAACAGCAATGGAGGCCCGCATCAGGTAATGAGGTATCTATTACAGAATACAGAATTACCACAAAAAGTGGCGATACCAAATGGATCGTCACCCGAATAGCCGCAGAACGCTCAAAAAACGATCAGGTCATTGGATTTATTGGTTCCGCTACTGATATAACCGATAGAAAGCTGGCTGAACACGCTTTGCAGGCAAGCGAAGAAATGAATAGAAAGTTGGTGGAAAATTCACCCAACGCTATCGTTATCCAAGAGTTGGACACCACCATTGTTTTCGTAAATAAGAGGGCAATTGAGCTTTTAGGTGCCCATTCAGAGGAGGAAATATTGGGAAAACCAACCAAAGGCTTTATCCATCCTGATGATCAACCTGGAATTGCAGCTCGATTTAAGCAAATAGTCACCACTAATCAGCGCGGTGAGCCCTATACGTTTAGAATTAACGGTTTTAGAAACCATAGCTTTCTGGGGGAGTCCATCGCAGTTCCATTCTACTGGAAGGACAAAAAAGTTGTGCTCTTGGTTATCCGAGATGTAACGGAAGAGAGAGCAAACCTTGAAAAAGTAGCGGACTCGGAAAAAAGACTGAAGCAGTTCATTCAATACGCTCCGGTGGCAGTCGCTATGTTCGATAAAACGATGAATTATGTAGGTTGTAGTCATAAATGGCTGAAAGACTGGTGGAAAAAAGAAGAGCAGATAGCCATAGATGACCTTATTGGAAAAAACCACTATGACTTATTTTCCGATGTCAGTGATTACTGGAAAAAAGTGCATCAACGCGTGCTAAAAGGAGCATATGAGCTAAATGAAGAAGACTTCTTTGTTGATGAACAAGGAGAAACACATTGGCTGCGTTGGGAGGCACGGCCGTGGCGCAGAAAAGACGACGATATAGGTGGAGTGATCATATTCACCGAATTTATTACGCAGCGCAAAAAGGCTGAGAATGACTTAAAAGTAATGGCGGACCAACTACTGGTGTCCAACGAAGAACTGAGGCAATTCGCCCATATTACTTCTCATAATTTGAGGGCTCCCGTAGTGAACCTGGATACTTTACTCAGCTTTTATGACCCCAAAATGGGTTATAGAAAGGATAACAAAGAGGTTTTTGACAAAATCATCAAATCCGTTGATCAACTCAAGTCCAGTTTAAATGAGCTTATTAAGCTGGTAGATCTTAGAGAAGCCAAGTCACTACCTACGCGACAAATCCACTTTGTAGATGTGTTAAATCTGGTACTTAGGGCAGTTGAAACACAAATAAAAGCAGAGAATACACAATTAAGCTATAACTTCGACGAGGCTCCTTCTGTGATCTTCGAGGCAAGTGTTTTGGAAAGCATCCTGCAAAATTTAATTACCAATGCACTCAAGTATAGAAGAGAAGCACCTCTTCATATTAACCTTACTTCTTCCGAAACTGAGGATTACATACTACTTAAAGTTGCAGACAATGGTATAGGTATGGACCTGGATGTGGTAGGGCCCAAGCTTTTTGGCATGTACCAACGATTTAACGACACTAAAGAGGGTAAAGGGCTTGGACTTTACATTGTGAAATCGCAAATTGAATCTCTGGGAGGAAAAATTGAGGTTAGTAGTATTCCCAATAAAGGTTCTACATTTACAATTTATTTTAAAAAAAACTAAGTTGAACGATCAGAACACTTTAGACTTAAAAATAATGATTATTGATGATGATGAAATCTCAAATTTCATCTACAGAAAAGTCATTAATCATTCGGGGCTATCAAAGCAGATTCGTGAATTTCAGCAAGCAAGAGCTGCGTTAGACTATCTGGGCAAAAACCTTCATAATGATGACAATCTTCCCGATATCATTTTTTTGGACATTAATATGCCCGTTATCGACGGATGGGCTTTTCTCAAAGAATATAATGACATAGTACTCCCTCGACTGAACAAAAAAATAGTGATCTGTATGTTGAGTTCATCGGTTTATAAAGAAGATATAGAGAAAGCAAATAGCTTTTCAAATGTTAACGAATACATATCCAAACCACTTACCTCAGAGGGTCTTATATCGGTTGTAAAAAGGCACTTCCCATCGGCCTAATAATGAATTAATGATTTAACTGCCGAAGCATAGTTCTGTAATTTCTTCTTCCCTTCTAAAAACTCCAATTCCACCAAAAAAGAAAAACCGGCCACTGAAGCACTCAGCCGCTGAACTAATTCAGCAGCGGCATTTGCCGTTCCGCCAGTGGCTAATAAATCATCATGTATTAAAACATTCCAGTTTGGGTCTATGCTATCCGTATGTATCTCAACTGTAGCCTCACCGTATTCCAGTGCGTAAGAAAACCCTATCGTATCTGAAGGAAGTTTTCCTTGCTTTCTAACCGGTACAAACGGAACATTCATTTTTTGCGCTAATAAAATCCCAAATAGAA
Source organism: Bacteroidota bacterium (assembly GCA_039028075.1). GTDB lineage: Bacteria > Bacteroidota > Bacteroidia > Cytophagales > Cyclobacteriaceae > Fulvivirga. Next base: position 17,996 of record JBCCIX010000017.1, read on the forward strand.
AGCCCCTCGATTCAATGCCAACTACCGCATCTATCCGATCCGCCTGCCAGTGTCCCGCCAGCACCGAAATGATGTCAGCGCATAACTTAGGGTCCGCTAGTAACGGGGTAATATCCTTAAAAACAATCCCTGGTTTTGGAAAATCTTTAACGTCCCGAATTTTGGATTTAACTTTATCTACTAAATTCACTACATCCATTTTAGCACTATGAAGATAACTACGACATACCTAAGTGATTACGAATATAAATCAACTACCGAAAACGGCCATGAGGTAATCATAGACATGAAGCAGGAAGGAAAATCATTTCAATCTCCCATGGAATTACTGTTGAGTGCCCTGTCCGGCTGCGTAGCCGTAGAAATTGCTCTAATGATCCAAAAGAAACGAAGAAAACTTAATAACCTGGAGGTAGAAGCCCTAGGGAAGCGTAGAGCTACCGATCCAAAAGGTTTCACCAAAATTGAGCTGCACTTTATCTTGGACTCTCCTGATGCACAGATCGAGGAACTTGAAAAAGTCGCTGCCTTAGCCCTGGATAAGTATTGCTCGGTAGCCGAATCACTTAAAGCTTCCATAGGCCATAGGTGCAGTATTACTAAAAGCTAAAAATCTTCTTTTTTAATAATTTCTCGCTTCAGTAGTTCCCGCATTACGATTTCAGTCATATTACTTTTGAAGGCAAATTCATTTCTAATATCGGAAACATACGCCTTAAGCCGCATCTTCAAATAGGACTTCCGATCTTTTATCTCGTTAAAAAAAAGAACAGCAATGGGCTTATTGAGATACACGAACCTGGAAACTTGCGCAGCTTCAGTCGCTATCTTCCTTACCAATTCGGTGTCCACGGAAATCGGTAAGTATATTTCTGCCACCACCTGACAGTTAGCTTCTCCACTATTCGCGTTAGAAACCGATTGATTCATAATTTCACTGTTTGGTACGCTCACAAGATTATCATCGGCTGTGACCACTCTTGTAGATCTAAGCCCAATTTCAACAACTTCTCCGTAATATTTACCAATCTCAATCTTATCCCCTACTTTGAATGGTCTGTCAAAAAGGATCATAATTCCACCAAATACATTTTTAAGCACGTCCTGAGCCGCAAAACCCACCGCTATTCCCACAGAAGCTGTGACTGCCGTAACCGTTTCAATAGGAGGCTGAAAAACACCGGCTATGATTACAAATAGCACGAAGATCCAGGCCAGAATATTGAAGACAGGAATAATGCCTTTTATAGTAATTCGATAGGTAGTACTTTTCTCAGCGAGTGTACTGAGGATAGAGCCTATGAACTTAATGATGAAATAACCGGCTACAAGAAAAACAAGGCCCCAGAATATCTTGCCAAAAGAAATAATCTCGGAAATTGACGGTGAATCTTTGAAAACGGACGTTTCGCCGATATCCTGTGACACTGAATCTACGCTAGCCTGAGCGTGGCCTAAATCCGCCAGAGAAATAAAAAAACCCAGTAGAAATAAGAATTTTAGACTAACTATTCGATTCATTAATGTATGATATTTTTAACTTTTAGCAAGTTGACAACTTGCCTGTAAAGCAAGGGGTTAACGCTGAAGATATCGTCCTCTTCGACAAGAACACCATCGTCATAAAGTGGATAAAGTACATTCCTGCTTCCACTCGAACTTTTGCCCGAAACCTCCATAAAGTCTTGCTCGGACATACCGTCATGTAGCACTAACTGTGTGAGTCCAAAAAGCTTATCCTGCGAGTAACTATTTAAAAATGAAAAATCAATGTCCCTTAGACCTCTTATAGAAATAGTACTTCCCGCTATCACGTTCGTCGACCTTAGCCAGTACAATAGCGCCAAGCTAATATTGCTTTTTGCAATTTTATTCAAGTCATCAAAATACTGCTTTCGCAAAAGTGTTTGCTGAGCTTTTGAGTCCAGGCTTTTGAACTTTTTACTCGACATATTAAGTCCTGTCGGCTCAAATTCTACGTTATAACCGCTCACCTGATGTCGCTTACTGATCACACTAACTATTTGCTCATTATCAAAGTCCTGAAGTTTAACCACATATCCGAAGTGTTCAGAAAGTTTTATGGTCTTTTCAAGGTAATTCCAGGCATATAGCGTACAGCCCACCATCCAAAATACATTTCTACTGGTAATTGTTATGAGTTGTAATAGTTCCATCAAACAATCAAACCCTCCAACCTTGCGCAAATACATCCGTTGCAAATTCTCAATTACGATAATGCGTTTTGGGCCTTCGTTCAGATATTTTACAAGTTCATTTAGATTCTTAAACTTGGTTTTTAGTTGGTCGGAAAAAAAAGTAGCTATATGATCGGGTAGTATAACCCTTTCCTCCATCAAAATGTGGATAACAGGATTTGAGCTACCAATCTCCTTAATAGCGAAGTGAAGAAGCGTGGTAAGGCCACTACCCTTTTCTCCAACTACAATGGAGGGCGCAAACCTATTTTTAATCCAGTTAGTATAGGCTCTGCTTAACTCTCTGACTTCGGCGCTTCTTGATTCATAGAAGCTCAGGTCTTCAAGCGCCTGGGATCTAAAAAGTCGCTGATACACAAAAGGTAACTTGTTTATTGAATTTTCAGTTTCAGCAAGAAAATCAGCGAGTTCAGTACTAATGATCTCTTGCTCGGCATTGATGCCGTACCGCTTGAAGGTTTGTTTAATCCAATCATAGCCCTTTCTGTATTTGATAGAAAGGAATCGAATAATTGTTGGGATGGAATTTCTGACCCGCTCAATAATCCGGTTTTTTAAATTTTTGCTGCGTTCAACTGCTTTGGCCCGCGCAATTCTAACCTTGATATCAAAGATGTTCTCGTTGTTAGTAAACTTGATCAGACTCTCGTTGAATTCATCAACAGCTTCCTGCAAGGTTTGGTCCACCAGTTTTTGGAAACTGTTGAACCCCTCCTGAATATCATTGATCTTCTCTAAGGTTCTGGCAAGTCCTTCCAAAGCAATCGCTTTCGGATCACCCTCAGACTGATCTTCGTAAAGGGCCAGGGCAGATTCTATGTTGAATTCGGCAATCTGATTTAATGACTGAAACGTAGTAATTATGTTATTGATCTGGCCGGTTGTTTCAACTTTCACAGCCCTAGCGGCTTTTTTGAACTGAGGCCACGATTCAAAGTTGATTAGTTCAAATGGGGAAACATAGCTTATAGCTGAAGATCGGACCGGCTTATCGTACTCCGACTTACTGACTACGGCTCGTCTACTTTCTATACCATTTATGCCTCTGTCTATGACGGCTTCCACCTCATTAATTAA